>CAXZAB010000062.1:0-10878 GCA_964293715.1 uncultured bacterium
GTAGTAAGGCTCATCTGCGGGGTATTCCATATACCAATAGCTGCTATCGGAGATGGCATGGGTCAATCCTGCCGCACCGGGGCGGAGGCTGTATAGGGCACGGCTCGCTATTGCATAGATCTTTAGATCCCGCTGATAGGCGGCTCTGTCTGCCAGAACGAGCATTACTACAGATTGGGTCAAAGCAGAGCTCCAGGGCGACTTTTGCCCGTATTTGGGAATGGCAAAATCGTATGTTGCCAAAGCGGTGGAGTCTGTTTCTGATACGTTGTCCAGCAGCCAATCCGTGAGTTTGATAAAGTCCGCATCATCCCCAGAGAGTTTGCGTTGCAGATTTGCCTCTTGCGCTGCCCGAGCTACAAAGAGGGGATTGTAATAAGTCTCATTTTTGGAATAAAGTCGCATCGGGATGCCTTCTTCATCAAGAACGGTGCTGGCATGGATGCTGCGTCCGAAGATGCGTACGCTGAGATTATCAACCGTATCATAGATTTTAAGCTCGGCAATTTGCCAGATCACGCTGATAAAAAGCAGGGCGATCACTGCGCTGAAGATGGCGATATGTTTCTTTCTCATCTTATCCTCTTTCTAAAGATAAAGCTAAAGGCATAAACCGAGGCTTGGCAGACCACGATTGTGGCTCCGGTGGGTAAATTCAAGGCAAAAGATACGGCAAAACCGCCCAAGGCCGAAATGATGGCCACTATCACTGAAATAAAGATGGCCACATGGAGTTTGCGGGTGAGATTAAAGGCTGTAACAGCCGGGAGAATAAGCTGGGCAGTGACCAAAATGATGCCTGCACTTTTGAGATTGAAGACGATATTGGCTGCCAAAAGCAGATAAAATATCTTGTCAACCGCCTGCGTGCGGATGCGAAAGACTTTCGACATTTCAGCGTTGTAACTCATGTAAAACAGTTCTTTGTAAAAGAAGAGGACATAGGCGATATTCAGCACGGTCAAAATGCCCAGAGCCCAGAGCTCGGAAGGCGAAATGAGCAGCACATTGCCAAAGAGATAGCTGGCCAGATCGAAGGTGTAATCTTGCTTTAGCGAGATCATAATGATGCCCAGAGCCATGGACAAAGAAAGGAAAATGGTGATGGTATTGGCTTCTTGTACTTTGTATTTTTGGGAGAGCCAGGATATGGCCAGAGCCACAAAGCTCACAAACATCCAGGCGCCAAAGGTGAGATTGAGCCCCAAAATCATGGCCAAAGCTATGCCGGCAAAGGCGATATGAGAAAGAGCTTCACCCATGTAAGAAATGCGCCTGAGGGTTACGTAGGGCGCAAAGATAGCCAGGGAAATGCCGCTTAACACGGCTCCAACAACGGCAGAGATCAGAAAAAATGGCATCAGTATTCCTTTTCGATGAGGCGCACGGTGTCGCCAAAGGTCTTGCGAATAACCTCGGCATTGATCAATTCGGTGCTGTTATGACAGTGCAAACGCCGGTTCAGGCAGATCATGAAGCTACAGTATTTTGTGAGGGTGTGTAGATCATGAGAGACCGTGATGATGGTCTTGCCCGCATCATTGAACTTTTTGAGCAATTTGAAGAAACTGGTGACTCCGGGGCGATCGATACCGGCCTCGGGCTCGTCCAAAATGAGGTATTTGCTATCTGTAATGATGGCGCGGGCCAGCAGTACGCGCTGATATTCTCCACCGGACAAGCTGCCAATCTGAGCCTGCACTTTTTCCTCGATTCCACACATGCGCATGGCTTCCAGGGCTTTGGCTTCATGTTCTTTGGTGAAGCGTTTGCCCCAAGGCAGGGTGCCGGCGATGCCCATCAATACAATATCCCGGGCAGTGGCGGGAAAGCCGCGGTCAAATTCTTCTCTCTGGGGCAAATAGCCAAAGCTATGCGCTTTTAGCCATTTCTTTTGGGGAATGCCATCTATCACGATGCTGCCTTCCTGCATTTCGATCAGTCCCAAAAGTAGCTTGATCAGGGTGGATTTGCCGGCGCCATTGGGTCCGATGATTGCGGCAAATACACCATCCGGAATTGTAAGATCGATATCCTCCAGAATGGGTTTATCCGCAATGCGGTACTGTAGATCCTTAAAAACGATCATCAAAAAGCCTGTTTCATGGCGGCCCAATTTGCCAAGATCAGCTCGCCTATGGTTTTGACTTTCAAAGAGGAACCGATGGGGTCCAGGGTATAGAGCTTGAGGCCATATTCTTTGGCCAGAACTTGGGCGGATTTGGGGTTTTGCTGCGGTTCTATGAAGATGGCTTTCACACCGCGGCTTTGGATTTTGCTGCCCAATCTTGTCAATTCGCGGGCGCTGGGCTCTGTACCGGGGGAGCTTTGCACCCAGCCCAGATATTCGATATTATAATCCCGGGTAAAATAATGAAAACTGTTGTGATAGGTCACCAAAGCAGGCTGCTGAAGCTCTGAACGCTCTTGCTTGATCTGTTCATCCGCACTTTTCAGTTCCTTTTGCATCTCCTCATAATTGTGGGTGATCAAAGGCGCATAATCCGAAAAGCGGATGACCAATTCATTCTTGAGCTTGGTGCTGAGTTTGTCCATCATCTGCAGGGAAGTCCACAGATGTGGGTCTGCGCCTGCATGTGCATGATGGTCATCCTCATTCTCATGCTGATGTATGAGGTTTTCACGCACCTGTTTCAATGAATCCAGGGCAATGCAGTCTCGCAAAAGATCTGCACAGACCAGATGCTTGTCTTTCATAGTGCTCAAGTTCTGCGCTATCATGGCTTCCAAACCCAGGCCATTGGTGACGATCAGATCGGCTTTATGCAGATCGCTCAGATCGGAGGGTTGCGGGCTATAGCTGTGCACTGAAGCGGTAGGCGGAATGAGGCTTCTGACCTGAATGGCATCTCCCACAAGTTGTTTAATCAAAAGCTCATAGGGATAGATGGAGGTGAGGATCAAGGGTTTCTGTTCCTTTTCCTGCTGCTTGGGGGCCTCTTTGCAGCCAGCTCCAAAGAGGATAAACAGAGCAAACAGTAAGCTGATTCTTTTCATTTGTATTCTCCCGAAAGCGGGTTCCGGCAGTTAGTAGCCGGAACCACTTTCAAACTAAGGTTCTTATTCCATGCTGCGCAGTAAGCTAAGAAGCAGGCGCACGCCCACTCCTGTGGCTCCGATACTATCTGTGCCATTGGCTTTGTCGCGCATTGCGCCACCGGCTATATCAAGATGAATCCAGGGTTTATCCTGGACAAACTCACGAATAAAGAGTCCGGCAGTGATGCATCCGGCCTGGGCTCCACCGGAGTTTTTCAGATCCGCTACATCGGATTTGATGAGCTCCATATAAGGCTCGTGCAAAGGCAGCCGCCACAGCTTTTCTCCGCAGAGCTTGGAGGCGTCATTCAGCTTGGTTGCCCAAGCATCGTCATTGCTCATCACAGCGGTGTAATCCTTGCCCAAAGCAACCACAGAGGCTCCGGTGAGAGTGGCGATATCCAGCACCCGGTCAGCCTTTTCTTTGTCGATGGCATAATGAATGGCATCTACCAAAGTGAGCCGGCCTTCGGCATCGGTATTTACTACTTCGATGGTCTTGCCGGACATGGAGGTAAGGATATCCCCGGGGCGATAGGCTGTGGAGCTGATCATGTTTTCTGCAGCGGCGATGATGCCGATTACGTTTGCCTTGATCTTGAGGGTGGCAAGTGCGCTGAAAGCACCGATCACTGCAGCTGCTCCGCCCATATCACTTTTCATGCTTAACATGCCATTGGTGGGTTTTATGCTGTAGCCGCCTGTATCATAGGTAAGGCCTTTACCGACCAGAGCGGTGAGCTTGCTCTTCTTATCGGGATTGCCGTTGTAACGCATCACAATAAGTTTGGGCTCGCTTGCCGAGCCTCTGGCCACGGCCAAATATGCTTCCATCTTAAGGCGTCTGATCTTGTCCACAGAGTAGATATCGATGGCAAAACCATATTCCAGGGCTGCCTTTTTGGCATGTTCGGCCAGAGCCTCAGGAGTGAGTACATTAGCGGGTTCATTCACCAGATCACGTGCCAGGATCACAGCATCGGCATAAAGACGGCCTTCCACAATGCCCCGGTTGAGGTGGCGATTGGTCTTGGCAAAAAAGATCAGATGTACGTTCTCAATCTCATGCACGGGGTCTGAATTGAGGTATTTGTCGAATTTATAAGCGCTGAGAAGAGCGGATTCTGAGAGCAGATGCCCCAGCTGCACTTCCGGGATGCCGGTCTCAAAACCAAGCATCACAAAGACCTGACGGGCTTTTTTACGGGTGGCTTCACGAAAGCAGTTTGCCAAATGATTACGCAGAGTGTGGCTGTCTTTCTTCTTAAAATCGCCCACTCCACAGATGATGATAATCTGTTTCTTTTTGTTAATCATCCGGGTGAAGCTTTTGATGGCTCCTTCCTTGAAGGTAAATTCTTCCAGATTCCTAAAGCTTTCTATGGCCTCAACCAATTCCGAACCCAGGATTTCGGCACCTTTAATTTCGGTGTCTTCTTCTTGTAATAAAATCAGGGTTTCGATGTGATCCGGCAGTTTACGGCTTACATCTATTTTCATTGTTACTCCTTGTTGTTATATGTCGTTAAAAATCTTCTGATAAACTTAAGTATATTTGCGGTTTGCTGATCCTGGAAAGGTCTGTAAGCCAGGATATATCCAGCTTCAAGACGAAAAAGCCGAGGTTGAATCTGGGACCAAAGCCATAACCCAGCTTGATATCCTCCAGGCGGCCATCTATGGTGCCCCTGAATTTATCGTCTTTGTCCCAGACTGCGCCTACATCCACATAGGCTGAGCCACGGATATTACTCAAAGCCAAGGGCAGGGGGAAAGCTATGGAGATATAGTCCAAAAGGGGGAAGCGCAATTCCGCGCTGGTCAAAACCTTTCTATTGCCGGCCAGATTATGGCTCAAAGCCCGCACACCATGAAAGCCGCCCAAGGCAAAACGATCCGGGCTGGAGCCTGTGCTGATCCCTGCATTGGCCCTTAAGGCCAGAGAATAGCGCCGGCTGAAGAGGATGTAGGTGCGCAGATCGATAAAGTTCGTGAGGTAATCCAGGTCTTTTTTGGCAAAGCTTTTACGTAAGGTATAGATGCCGCGGAAGCCCAGAAGCGGGCCGGTGGAGCCATACAGAGCGTTGTCATACACCAGGCTGAGTCCCGGAGCATAGGCTATGTCGCTGGAAGTGTAAAAGTTGGTAAACCAATTTCCGGCATCCAGATCCGCATGCGACAGATAGTCTTGCTTGATCTCATATTCATAGAGCATATTGTCAAATTCAAGGCGGGAAAAGCGGCTGAAGGGGTAACGCGCCAGTCCGTAAAGTCCGGTTTGACGCTGACGGGCGCGATAATAGTCGCTGCCCCCGGGTTTGTAATCTCTGAAGATGGTTTCATCATAAAGATTGTAAACCCCAATGCCCCAGTCTATTCTGCGCTTTAAGTAAAGATAGGACAGCACCAGATTGGTCTCTGCCAGCTTATCGCTGATCCCTACGCTAATGCCGATGCCGTGATCTCCCATAAGGTCGCTAAGGCCCAGTTCAATGCTGCCTACTGCACCATAGGAAGCGGAATAGGCAAATCCGCCCCATAAGCTATCCAAAGCAAAGCGGGGTCTGTATTTGCGAATCTCAGGCGGCTTCTTGGCGTTTTCCTCAGGGCGTCCATCCCAACCGAAGTTTGTGGCGATCTGCGAGGTATCCGGAACTACCGGTTCATAACCGCTGTAGAAGGGCCGGCGGACGTCCCGGTTGCGCTCACTTCTTTTGGGCAGGGGCTTTTTATCGAGGATGCCATAGCGGTCGAGCTCGGCAAAATCCACTCTATCCAAGAGGTCATACTGCTTTTCATATTCGGTGGGTGCGGGGTAAGGGCGGTATTCCAGATTGGCCAGAGGGCTATTGCCAAAGAAGAGGTCCCAGGCACCATCAAAGTAATTGGCAATCAAAAGATAATGGGAATCCTGCGAAATATCGCCATTGAAAGTTCCGGCCAAAACATGGGTCAGGGGTGCGATCTGCTGCTCTTCAAGATCCAGGATTTCATAATTTGTGATCTCATCACGGGCCGAGACGAAAGCCAGCTTCGTGCCGGAATCCACATAGACGGGCTGAGTGCAATTAAAAGGTTCCTTGGTAATCTGCATCAGCAGGCCGTCGTCCAGATGATACTCAAAGATATCCATACTGGTATTGGCAAAATAGCCATAACGGCTGGACCCCGGGATTTCATCGCGTTCGGAGCTGAAAGCTATCCGCTTGCCATCGGGAGAAAAGCGGGGCTGGGCGTCGTAAAAGCTATCATCGGTAAGCTGTTGCAGCTCGCCTGTCTCCAAATCATAGATAAACAGATCAGTTTGCATCTGCTTCTGAGCGCTGAGCACGATCTGCCGGCCATCGGGAGATATATCCAGTTCAAAGATGGCTCTGAGCTCGGGAAGTTTAAGCGTGCGCACGATCTTACGCTTATCTAAATTGAGGATGTGAATGCGATCTCCCTCAGAGGTTTTGGCGTTAAAAGCGACTTGCTTGCCATCGGGAAACCAGGTCAGATTGCTGCGCATATAGTAAAATTCTTCCATTTTGGGGGTGGCTTCGCCGGTGATGATCTTCTTGGGTTTGCTTATACCGTGGGTGCTGCCCATCCAGATGCTGTAGCGGGCTCCGGCATTGGAGAAATAGACGTAGCGCGAGCCATCCGGAGAAAAGCGGGGGGAGTAATTGAAGTAAGAGCCGTCTTTTTTATGATCTGTGCGGCGTTCATAGACCTCCTGGGGGATTTTGTGGGTATTGATCGCGGGGAAGTAATCACGCTTGAGCTGATAGTGCCAACGCGATTCCAGCTCATCAAATTTGATGCCAAATACGCGTTTGGTAGCTTCTTCCAGATTGTGCATGGTGCGGATTGAGTAAAAGTATTCACTCACCTTTTCGCGCCCATAAGTATTGGCAATATAAGTGAGAAAGCTCTCACCCAGACGGTAGGCCAGATAGCCTCCGATGTAGTCTATTTTGGGCAGATTGTCGTTGACCACCATGTCCAGAATGAACATGTTATTGTACTCATCTTCGCCACCTATGGAAAGGAATTCCGGCAAGCCTTCCGAAAACCAGAAAGGAAACGCAGTGGGCCTGAGAGCCTGCAGAGCATCGGTGACCCTGTCGTCCAGAGCATTGATGTAAGCATGGGTCAGTTCATGCGTCAGCAGCTCCTCAAGATTGCTGTAACTGCCGTCAAAGGGTACCGCCACACGGTTGCGCAGGCTTTCTGTAAAGCCGCCCACACCCTCTGAGAGCAGGGGATAGATGATATTGGTCACCTGAAATTCGGTGTGCGTGGCATAAAATATGATCGGAATGCGGCTGATCACCGGATACTTCAGATCGTTCTTGATATAATAGTAGATTTCCTCTGCCATCAAAGCGGCGGTCTTGCCAAATTCATCTTCACCGCGGGGAAAATAGATATCAAAGTGCATGGTTTTGAGCACAGACCAATCCTGGACTGTGGCGTTTACCTTGTTTCGCCCAAAAGTTTGAGCGAACAGCAGCCCCTGACTGAGGAGCAGAATAGCGATGCTGGCGATGAGTAGTTTTTTCATAAAGTCCTAAAAGATAGAGAGTTTTACGTATTTACGGGGATTCGCTTTGATATCAGCGATCAGAGCATCGATTTTATCGATGGAATTCAGCAGTTTATCATATAAATCGTCTTCGGTAAGGAGTTTGCCGGCGCTGCCTTGACCGGAGGCGAGGGCTTCTGCGCTGTGATTGAGTTTGGCAGAAAGGACACTCAGGCTATCCAGGGCGCTGTTGATCTTACCGAGCACGGCAGGGGTAAGAGCGATGCTTTCCAAAAGCGGTTCTTTGCTCTCTCTGACGAAGCTATTCACCTGCAGAGTAAGGGAATCCACTCTGCTGATAGCGGTGGAAATATCGCCTTTGAGCTCTGTGATCGTACGGTTTGCATTGCGCACGGTTCTGCTGGTATCTTTCAAGAGCATTTCGCTTTGATCGATGAGCCCGCCTTCGGTATTGACATCGATCAGGATTTCATCCAGCCGGGACAGCAATTCTGTAGCTTTGGCAATGATGCTCATCATCCCGAAAGGCCTTTCTCCTATCTGGATTTTGCTTAAGTCCAGATCTTCGGAGCTGTCTGCGGGCTGGATATTGAGGCTTTTACTGCCCATCAGGCTATCTTCGATATAGAATCGGCTGCCTTGGGGGATCTTGATCTGTGTGGAGATCTTGCCGGATACCAAAATGCCGTCTTCATGTATGGCCACAGTCTTTACCCGGCCTGCTTCCATGCCGCGAAACATGATTTTATCTCCGGTTTCCAAGCCGATCACATCGGTAAAAACTACTCTGAGATTTTGCTGCGCCCGCATATCCAAACGATTTGTGAGCCAGAGATAGCCAAAGAGCAGGATGAGAAAGATCGCCAGAGTCCAAAAGCCGGTTTTGATTCTGGTACTACGCAGGTGCTGATAAAACTTTGCCACAGGCTTTGTCCCCCTTTAGGTTTTGAGTTTCTTCTTTTCCGCTGCGGGAAAGAGCACGTTATTGAGAATCAGACGGTAGCCGGGGGAGCTTTTATGCAAGTCCAACACGGTTTCCGGATCTCCCACCATATGCTGATAATCCTCAGGATCGTGGCCGCCATAAAAGGTGAAGGTGCCTTTGCCCAGATTGCCGTGGATGTATTTCACATCGTTCTGATTGGGCACTTCGGCCAGGATGATCACGCTTTTCTTGACCTTATCCCGGAAAAAGGAGGTGGTTTGTCCCAAAAAGCCATTGATGATATTGGTATGACATTGAGTGAGCATAGTGGGCACGGGGTCATATTTTGCCGAAAAGTCAAAGAGCTGAAAGTAGTCACCCTCAGCGCCACGTAAACGGCTGTAATCACTGGCGTCTATATCTGAATATTCATATTCAAAGGGATTGGTCTTGAGCTTGAAATTTTCAAAGGCGAAACAGCGGTCGTAATCCAGTTTTTCCAGATATTGAGGATCAAAACCATCACCGTCGATGGCGGCATCCACTACATCTATCCCTTTGGCTGCCAAAGCGATATCGATGGTATCGGTAGCTGCACACATGGCAAAGAGGAACCCCCCGGAAACCACAAATTCCCGGATCCTTTCCGCCACGGCATGCTTGAGCTGCCAGACCTTTTCATAGCCAAATTTTGCCGCCATGGCTTCGTTCACTCTCACATCGGTTTGATACCATTCAACATGCCGGTAAGAGCCATAAAACTTGCCAAATTGTCCGGTAAAGTCTTCATGATGCAGATGCAGCCAGTCATAGTCATTGAGCTTTCCGGTCATCACCTCATCGTCCCAAAACCTGTCATAATCAATCTCGGCATACTCCAGAGCCATTGAAACAGCATCGTCCCAAGGCAGAGTATTAGGTGGAATGTAAACCGCAATTTTGGGTTCTTTTTCTAAAGTGATTATTTCCATATTAGCCTCTTGAATCTCCAGGGTGATGGCGGCAATTTGGGCGGAACTCACAGTCTCATAACGAACTCCGCGGATATTGCAGATGGCCATAATTTCCGGAGCTGAAGGCAGCAGAAAACTGCCACCCCGGTAGTTTAACAGCCACTTTACCACCATCTGCTCTTTGAGACCGGCAAAAGCCACTCCATAAGCCTTGAGGTGATTGGTCTGCGTGCGATCCATCGGGATCAGAAGCTCAGCCGAAAGTCCGGTGCACATCAATCCCAGCAGTATTATCAGGATCACTGTTTTCAGGCCCAGCGTGGTAAAATCTATCTTCAAAACTATACTCCTAAGCGCATTTTTCGATTTGTACATATTTATCTGTCAGATTCCTGTGTAAGGGCGCATGGTGTCAAGTAAAATCTTCACAGAGGGTAAAAGCTTTGCTGGAGACTGTCCAATGTTATTGGATAATGTAGGGGCGTTGGGCATAACGCCCAAAACATTCCGTTGATCATAGTTTGGAGATTTGGGCTTTCACCGAAAGCCCCTACTGCATTGCCCTGATCCGATGCAGCAAAGGTGGATGGCTATAATCCATAAATATTTTCAGGGGATGGGGGTTCAGATTTCCCAGGCCATTTATCCAGGTTTAGGGGGCATCCATCACGGCGGCATCCCCTCCCGCACAGGCATACAAGGCCAGAGAAATAAGGATGATAAGGACGATAAGGAGCTCTCTCAAAACTCAATTCCGATCGCATATCCGAAGCTGGGCAGCACAGTAAATACGCCATTTTTCACCGGAATGCCTTCTACTCCTATCTCTGGGATGAAATAAACATGTTTGTACTTGAGGCATAGATTTGCACGTATTCCAGCATGCAGGACATCGTATTCCTTGTTTTCCACCCAGTAAGGTTCTTCTTCGTCATGCCGAATATCTTCCAGATATTTGTTGTAGTTTCCTCTGAGCGCTATGGTTCCTGCCTGATTTCCCCATTTCTGAGAAAACAAGATTTGCATTTCTGCCCCGAAAACTTGCACATCAAAATTATTATCGTTATTCGCTTCCTGCACATAGCTGAAGGCCGGTGCCAGGGCCAGATAGCTGCGGCCTTCCTGGTACATCAGCTTTTTGAGGCCCAGTTTGCCACCCCAGGAGTTGCTGCCAAAGTAGGCCCGCGCTTGCAGATCAAGCTCTGGATTTAGGCTGATATTGGTTTTTATGCCGCTTACTAGATCTACTGAAGCACCATATTCATCGGATGAGTCTTCATCATAAAACACACTGGCAAGATTCAAGCCCAAAGCCTGATAGGGTGAGATCTGAAAATCTGCCGGGGCCACTGGCAAGGCTGTATCCAGAGTACTGATATCAATCACGGCACAAGCCGAAAGACTGAGTA
>CAXZAB010000063.1:0-10732 GCA_964293715.1 uncultured bacterium
CTTGACAGCTTGTCAATTCTTTTTACAGTTGCGCTGTAAACTATGATTCAGGAGAAGAAAAATATGCCTGAAAAGCTATATCATAAGATGCATGAATTCGTAACAGAGCGCTTCGATTTGAATCGTGTCCTGGAACCTCTAATAGATAATAAAAGCAGCCATTTGCTGGAGATCACCGGCAAATCCGGCTCTGGTAAGTCTTACCTGATAAAACCGATCATCTCGGCCCTGGAGAAGCACTATAGCAAGATAGTCTATTTTACTCCACATCCGCTGTATTTCAATCATCTGCCTGAATTAATCAGGCTGATCACAGGCCTGGATGAAGCTGAGCAGATGAAGATCTATGAGACTCATTATGAGAAGTATCATACCGGTAAAAAGTATGACTTCTTCTATTATCTCACCGAACTCTTGCTGCAAAAGAAACTGCTGCAGCCCATGGTGCTGTTGATAGATGACAGCGACGTCCTGGATGCTTATTCCAGGGACTTTTTGCAATATCTGGCGCAATATGCCCAGGATGCGGCGATCCAGATCATTGTGCTCACGCAGAGCCATCTCTTTCCTTTTTCCAGGGTGGAATATCTGCCTTCTTTGGGCGCCGAAGACCTGCAAAATCTCTTGAGCAGCATTTTCCCCAGCACCCGTATGAGCTACATCTCAGAGGGTGAAATCCTGCATAATATCTCCGGTGGAAATCTGGTGATTCTGGAGCGCATATTTGCGGAAATGGGGGAGACCGAGGCCAAGGCCGGTGTGGATATGAGTCCTTATCTGGAAAAGACTTACGATCCTGAAAGCATCTATTTTCAGTCTCTGGAAGGGATCACCGAGGCGCAGAGAGAATTCCTCACCGCCATGTACATTATGGATGGCCTGGATGTGGACCTCATCGCCGAAGCTTTGGGTCGCAGAGGCGTGAAGATGGACAGGAAAACCTTGGTGGACAAAGGCCTTTTGGCAGAAGTGGAAGACCGTTGTACTGTGCAAAAAAAGCGCGCCTTCAGCCGGTGGTTGCATGAGGATCCGGATCGGCTGCCCAAGCAGCTCGTGAACAAGATCCTGAGCTATCTGAAAAAGAAAGAGCTCAAGAGCCAGATCCAATTGCGCCTGCATATTCACGCGGATACTTATAGCGCTGAACTTTTTGACGCTATGGCTCATCTCTTTGAGATTTTGAGCGATGCCGAAAGCAACCTGAAACTCAATGAATATCTCGTCTCTGTCAGCACAAAACCTGAAGACCGGCTGTTTCACACTCAGAAAATAGCTGCCTCCTATGCTTTTCTCGCCCAAAAAGATAAGGCGGTGGATTACTATCGGGAATGCCTGCACATCTGCACAGAGCACAATCTGCCCGCAGAAAAGACAGTTTATTATCTCTCGAAGAACCTTTTTGCCGTGAATTCCAGCAATTTTGCCCTGGAGATTATCAAAAAATACTCTCCGGATACCATAGACCTCTATTGGAAGGCGCGCATTCTCTTGCTAAGAGCCGATATTCAGGCCGAAAGTGAAGACTTTAACGAAGCCTTTGAGACTCTGGATCTCGTGATGCAATCTTTAAGCGGAATCGATGATCAGCACAAACGCTATCTCATCCAAGCCGAAACCAAGAAGATCCGCGGTAAAATCCACTATTATATCAATGAATGGGATCAGGCCGAGGAAGCTTTTAGGGAATCTGAAACTATGTATAAACTGGCCGATGATCACGCCGGTTTGGCTGCGATCTATAACAATATCGGGGTTCTGTACATGTTCCAGGGCGAATGGGAACAAAGTGAGAGCTATTTCCTGGCGAGCCTGGCTCTGGAAAAACAGGATTTCAATCTCAATGGCATCTCGGTGTGCTTCAACAATCTGGGTGGCCTCATGGACGACAAAGGCGATGCTACCCGCTCGCTATATTATCTGGAAGAAGCGCTGGAAATTCAGCGGCTGCTCTCGGAGCCCTATAACATTACCAATATATACAATAACATCGGCGTAACCATGATGGATCATGGGGATTATGTGCGCGCGGAAGAGGCGCTCAAGAAATCTCTGGAAACCGCCATTGAATTTAACTTCTTCCGCAATACAGTAGCCTCACTGAACAATCTGGGTGCGCTCAGCTTTAAAATGGGGGATTGGAAAGGCTCTATAGATTATTATGAAAAGGCGATCAAGCTCTCCCAGGAGAATAACTTTGGTGAGGGTCTGCTGCGCAGTTTTAACAATCTGGGCGAAGTCTATGAAAAAAGCGGTGAATTGAATCTGGCTTATGATCTGTATTTCAAGGGCTTGGAGCTGCTGCCCACGGTGAGCGATGATTATATCAAAGCAGAGCTGCACGGCAATCTCGGTTCGGTCTTAACCAAGCTGCACAAATTCAAGGAAGCCTACCGCTATCTGATGGAGAGCTTTGACTTCTTCAAGGCTTTGGGCGCGCGGGATAAGATCGTGGAAGGCTGTCAAAATCAGGCTTATTACTTTATCATGACCCACAATGCCGAAAGCGCAGACTATTACATCAATGAAGCGCTGAAGTTGGCTACTGAACAGCAGAACGACTTTGAGATCGGCTGGACTTACTACCTCAAGGCACTCCTGGAACGCAAAAACCTGGAGAATGCCAAAAACTATCTGGAAGAAGCGATCAAGAACTTTGTAGCTTCTGGAAATAATTATGAGCTTTCCCTGGTGAATTATGAATTGGCCGGGGTGCTGCTGGATCTGGAAGATTGGGAACAGGCCCTGCAAATCCTGAAAAACAACAAGAAAGTGATCCAGCAATACGGCTCAATCAAGCTTCTGGAGCAAAACGACATCCTCATGCAGAGGATCTCACGCGAATATTCCTCGCAAATGCAAGAGGTGAAATTCGAAGAGAATCTGCTCAATCAATTCTATGAGATTACCCAAAAACTGAATACCATTACCGATCTGGATCTGATCATAGAGCAATCTCTCTCCAGTTTAATAGAGATCTCGGAAGCGGATGGTGGTGTGCTCTGCCTGCAAAGTAGCGCCTCTCTGCCCGATACCTGGGAGTATAAACTCTTCAAGAACTTCTCCGCGGAATCTGCTGATTATGAACTGATTATGAATCTCTGTGCGGAAGTGCATCAGGATAACGAGCTGAAAAACTATAAACAACCGCATTTCGCGGCCAAATATAACAACATCCTGCTCTTGCCGCTCTCCATCCGTAAAAACAACCTGGGCGTAGTGGCACTCTTCTGCAAAAGCGGTTCCCACTATTTTAGCGAACGCATTATCAATCTTTTGAACGCTCTGACCAATCAGATCATCGTGATCATCGAAAACATCCGTGGGGCAAACCTGGAAAAGAGCCATGCCACCATCCGCGAGCAGCTGCACAAGGGCAATCTCTATGCCAATATCATCGGCAAAAGCCCTGAAATGATGAAGATCTTTGAGATCATCGAAAAAGTGAAGGATACCCCTACCACCGTGCTTTTGGAAGGCGATAGCGGTACGGGTAAGGAGCTGCTGGCCAGAGCCTTGCACTATGGCAGCAATCGTGACCACAAGGCCTTTGTAGCGCAATATTGTGGAGCCTTACCGGAATCTCTCTTGGAAAGTGAACTCTTTGGCCACGTTAAAGGCAGCTTCACCGGCGCCGCTTATGACAAAAAAGGACTCTTTGAGATCGCCGATGGCGGAACCTTCTTCCTGGATGAGATCTCGGATATCAGTCAATCCACCCAGGCCAAACTTCTGCGTTTCCTACAGGAAGGCGAAGTCAAACGAGTGGGTGCTACCAAGACCGAAAAGGTGAATGTGCGGGTGGTTTGCGCTACCAACGTTCCGCTTTTGGAGAAAGTCCATAAGGGCGATTTCCGTCTGGACCTGTACTACCGTCTCAATGTGATCCGCATCCTGGTGCCACCTTTGAAAAACCGTCCCGGAGATGTGCCGCTTTTGGCCATTCATTTCCTGGATAAATACAATAAACGTATCGGTAAAAACGTGCTGGGCTTTAGCGCAGAAGCGATGAAGATCCTGGAAAATTACGAATTCCCCGGTAACGTGCGTCAGCTGGAAAACGAGATCGAGCGCGCTGTGACCCTGGTGGATGATAATACCTTCATCAGTCCGGAGGATTTCTCCGATGAAGTGCACGGCCACCAAGAGCAGACCCGCACTATTGATTTGCTGAGCGGTAAACTGAATATGAAGGAAGCCGTGGAGGAGCTGGAACGTAAGATGATTGTCGCCTCAATGGAGAAGTTTGACTGGAATCAAACCCAGGCAGCGCGGGAGCTTGGACTTTCGCGGCAGGGCTTGATCAAGAAGCTGCAGCGCTATAACCTCTCAAAGGATGAGGAATGAAATTTTCTGAAACACTAAACTTTGTAGCCATCGATATAGAAACCACGGGACTCATGCAGCAGCGGGATGAGATCATCGAAATCGCTGCGGTGAGATTCGCAGCTGGTAAAGCAACTGAGAGATTTGTGAGCCTGGTGAAGCCACGGGGCAAAGTGCCCAAGTTTATCCAGCATCTCACCCATATCACGCCAGCAGAGCTGGAAGATGCGCCTGAAATCAAAGAAGTGCTGCACAAGCTCAAAGACTTTGTGGGTAAAGACATCCTGGTGGGGCATAACGTAGGTTTTGACACCGGCTTTATCAATCACAATCTTGCCTTGATCGGCGAATTCCCCTTACTGAATACTTCTTGGGATACGGTAGAACTTTCCCGCATCTATCTGCCTTTTGTGGCAAATCACAAACTGGGCACGATGGTGCGTGAGTTTGACATCCCTTTGGAAAATGCCCATCGGGCTGATGCCGATGCTGTGGCCGCAGGAGAACTGCTGATCGCTTTGGCAGAGCATATTACAAAGCATTACAGCATGGTGGTGAATGCGCGGATTTTGTCTTATCTGAAGATGGCGCAAATGCCCAGCGGCAGCTTTTTGGAAGAGCTCATCCGCTTTCAACGCCAACATGCGATCTCTGCTCCGCCTTCAGCCAAGCTTGAGAGCCCCTATTTTAATGTGATCGACAATACCCTTCCTGCTGCTCAGAATCCCAAGCTGGATGCGGTATTCTCTGAAAAGGGACTATTTGCTCAGCACTTTCCCAATTTTGAATACCGGGCCGGGCAGTTGCAGATGGCAGAGGCTGTCTCAGAGGCCTTTACGCGGGAAGAACATCTGGTGGTGGAAGCGGGCACCGGTGTGGGTAAGTCCTTTGCCTATCTGGTTCCTTCCCTGGAATTTGCGCAACGCAATAAAGCCCGAGTGGTGGTTTCTACCAATACCAAGAATCTGCAGGAACAGCTTTTTTACAAAGACCTGCCCCAATTAGCGAAGATCCTCCCCATTTCCTTTAAAGCAGTTTTGATCAAAGGCCGGGAAAACTATATCTGTGAACGCAGGTGGGAAGAGCTGCTCTCGCAAAGCAGTAAGGAGCTTTCAACTTGGGACGCAGAGGCCTTGCTCTACCTTTATATTTGGAAATTGCACACCAAGACCGGTGATATTTCGGAGAACTCCAGCTTCGACCGCTCGCGTTTCAGCATCAGCTGGCGCAAGGTGTGCTCAGACCGCTATCTTTGCGGCGGGCGCAAGTGCCCCAATTATCGCAGTTGCCATGTGATGAGCCTGCGTAAAGAGAGCGAAAATGCCTCTCTGGTGGTGGCGAATCATGCGCTGCTTTTAGCCGATATGCGTATGGAAAACAGCACCCTGGGAGAGTACAAGTATCTGGTGATAGACGAGGCGCACAACCTCATGGCTTCAGCCTCAAAGCATCTGGGCTTCAGCGTTTCCTATGCGGATGTTTCCATTTTATTCAATCAGATTGCCAGCACGTCTCGCCGGCGCAGAGCTGACTTCATCAGCAGTCTGGAAAAAGCTTTGGAGAAAAGCGCGCTCAGCGAACAGAAGAAAGAACAATGCAAGTTCCTGGCCCAGCGTTTGGGAGATTTGATCAATGACAGCCGTCAACTGGCGACAGATGTCTTCAATCTGGCCGGCGCCAAGTGTGATGCTGCCAATAGCTATAATAAACTCCGCATCAAGAACGTAGCTGAGGCACCGGAAATCTATGAGCCTCTGGGGCGTTTTTGCCTGGCCTTCAAAGAGATTCTCAAGGCAGCCGTAGCTCTGGAAAATGTGGTCAGCTCCTTGGAAGCCAAGCAGATGCCGGCCTATGATCAACATCTGGAAGCGGTTTCCGCCTATGTGATGCGCCTCTCAGAGATGGAGGGCGTCCTGCTCAATATCCACAATCCGGATTTAGATAATTATGCCCTGTGGATCGAGAACCTGAACCGGCCGGACCGCAATCAACCCTCTTCTATGCTGAATTATGCGCCCATTGAAGTAAACACCTTCTTGCAAAGCATGCTGTACAAAAAAATCCCGTCCATCGTCTTTACTTCTGCCACTTTGGCTTTGCGGGGTTCCTTCAAGTACTTTTTGGCCCAATCCGGGCTTAATCTTTTGGAAGAAAAGCAGGTGGTTTGCCGCATTGTAGATTCACCATTTGACTATGATACCCAATCCAAACTGCTCATCACCAGCTTTTTGCCTGAGCCCAAGGATAGATTTTTCCATTCCCAGGCCATTGCCTGTCTGAAGCAGGTCCTGAACACTACCGATGTGGGTACGATGGCGCTCTTTACGGCCTATCGGGATCTGGATGCGGCCTATGATGAGATCTCGGATGATATGTTTTATGCCAAGCGGCCCTTCTTTGCTCAAGGCAAGGGTGGCAGCCGCAGCAGCATTCTGGAAGAGTTCAAGAAGGCCAAAAACGCTGTGCTCCTGGGTACCTCCTCCTTTTGGGAAGGTGTGGACGTGCAAGGTGAATCGCTCTCGCTTTTGATCCTCTACAAGATTCCCTTCCAAGTGCCTTCAGAGCCTTTGGTGGAGGCCTATATAGACAAGCTGGAGCGGGAGCAGAAAGATTCTTTTATGCATTATATGTTACCCAACGCTCTGCTCAAGCTGCGTCAGGGTTTTGGCCGGCTGATCCGTTCCAAGACAGACCGCGGCATCGTGCTCATCATGGACAGCCGCGTCAGCAGAAAACGCTATGGCAGCTATTTCAAAGAGATTCTGCCCGGCAAACATGTGGAGCTCAGAGACGAACTCCAACTCATCACTGAAATTACGAGGTTTTTTTCAAAGCTATGAAACGTGCTTTTCAAGATAACTTTCCGCTGCTTTATGAAAGCGGTCACTTGCTCTTTGATCATCCTCTGGCAGGGCGCAGCAGCTTCAAGATCGGAGGTCCAGCCGATGTTTTGGCGCTTCCACATACCCAAAAGGATCTGATCGCGCTGCTTATTTACGCTCTCAAACAGCAAATCCCTTATTTCATCCTGGGCAAAGGGACCAATTTGCTCATTTCTGATAAGGGCATTCGGGGTCTGGTGATCAGTATGGAAGGCTTTCAGAAGATCACCCGGGATGAGAATTATATCTCTGCTTTTGCAGGCGTAAGACTCAGAAGATTATGTGAATTTGCCCAAAAAGAAGGTCTGGCCGGACTGGAATTTGCCCATGGCATTCCGGGCTCGGTAGGCGGCGCTGTTTTTATGAATGCCGGAGCTTATGGCGGTGAAATCAAAGACATTCTGTATTGCAGTAAATGTTTGATCCCGGAGCTGGAGTACTTGACCAGCCGCGACCCCATCTTGCATCTGAAGGCAGAGCAGCACGAATTTACCTACCGCATGAGCGCCCTTCAGGGGAGCGGCCTCATCCATCTGAGCTCTGTCTTCAAGCTTACAGAAGACGATCCTGCTGCCATCCTGGCCCGTATGCAAGAGATTGAACGAAAACGCTGGGAAAAGCAGCCTATGGATCTGCCCAGCGGAGGTTCAGTCTTCAAGCGTCCTGAGGGACATTTCACCGGGAAACTGGTTGAGGATTGCAATCTCAAGGGGCATAGGATCGGCGGTGCGGCCATTTCAGACAAGCATTGTGGCTTTATCGTGAACCTGGGAGGAGCCAGCGCGCAGGATGTCTTACAGCTCATTGAATGTATCCGTGAAACAGTGTATGATCGCTATCAGGTTACCTTGGAACTCGAAATCAGGCTGGTGGGGGAGAGGTGAAAAAGAGGCTCTTGCCTCTGGGCTTGTTCATCGTTTTGATCCTGCTCTGGCAATGGCTGAGTGTGCGAGGGGTGGTAGCTTTTTGGATAGTACCCGCGCCTCTGGACGTGCTGAAAGTCTTTTCCCAAAAGAGCGATCTCATCTGGCATCATCTGCAGCCTACTATGTTGGCGGCGCTTACAGGCCTTTTGATCAGCATTGTGATCGGCTCGCTCACTGCGATCGCCATGGATGCCTCCAAAGTCCTCAAACAGCTGATTTATCCCTATCTGGTGATTTCACAGACGGTGCCAGTCATCGCTGTGGCACCTCTGATCATCATCTGGTTCGGTTATGGCGTTTCTGCCAAGATCTTTATGGTGATTCTGATGTGCTTTTTCCCCATTACTTTGGGTTTATTTGAAGGTTTTCAAGGGGTGCCGGTAGAGCAGATCAGGCTCATGAAAGCCCTGGGAGCCTCGCAATACAAGTGCTTCCGCTATTTGAAATTGCCTGCCAGTTTGCCGGGATTTTTCACCGGCCTCAAACTCGCTGCCACCTATAGCGTGATGGGCGCTGTGATCGGTGAATGGTTGGGCGGTTCTGCCGGACTGGGCATCTATATGACCCGCGCCACCAAGTCTTTCCAAACTGCCGATGTCTTTGCCGTGATCTTTGTGATCATCGTGCTGTCAATGGCCCTGTTTGGGCTGGTGACGGCTTTGGACCGCTTTTTCCTGAGCTGGCGCTATCGCCATCAGGATGAATACATCGAGCCTAAAAAACTGCCTTGACCGGCTCCAATAATCTTATGACAAAACAAGCCCGGCTTTTACCCCGGGCTTGTTACTTATCTGATTTCTTACTTTATTTCACACGGATTACCTTGCGCACAGCAGAATCTCTATCCTGCTTTGCCCTGATGAAATAGATGCCATTGGCACTATCTCTGCCTAAAGAATCTTTGCCATCCCAGCTCAGGTTATTTAGGCCCTTGAATTCCCGTACCAATTGACCACGGCTATTATAGATACTGATCTCGGGGGTGGTCCCGGATTTTGCGGAAGTGCTGATATTCAGACTTTCCTTAAAAGGCATGGGCCAGGCGTTGATCTTTAGAGCCGGGCTCACATCATGCACGAGGTCTTCACTGGAAGTATAGCCTTCCCAGAAGTATTCAATCTTTGTGTCATCTTCCCAAAGGCCAGCCCAACCATATTGCATCACGACATATTCCATATTGCCATTTGAATCATAATGAAAGAAGGTCTTATCTTCAGTGACCCATTGATCTGTAATCCATTCATCTTCGTCCATACGGGTTCTACGCAATGATCCATCATATTCCCATACAGTCCGATAATCTGGAATCCAGATTTCGCCATTCCAAAAGTAGCTGGTGTCTGAACTCACCAGGATGGGAATATTCCAATCCATTAAAAGCAGGGTGGCACCATAGGCATTGGCAAGGTACGTTATAAGATCGGCCCCGGTGGAATTATCCTGGGGGTGATAGCTCCTTTCATTTTTTGTATCGAAAGTCCAGTTCACGTTGTCCATAGAAGCATAAGAGAGCTCCTCGGTAATTCTGCCAGAGCTATCGTAAGTGAATGTGCTGTGATAATATTGGTCACCTGAATCTTCATTTTCCCAGGAGAACAGCTCAAAGGTATTATTGGGGCCATATTCATATTCATACCACATATCGGGGATCCAAGTCTCGAAATCCATGAAGTCTATAATGTACATATCTTGACGGACCACACGGTTTTGTCCATCATATATAGATTCATGACGCAGGAAGGGAATAGTCTGAGGGCCTAAGTTCATTTCCATAGTGAAGCTGGTAACCAAGCCAGCAGCATTGTACTCGTAATAGCTATGAGACACAGGTTCTCCCCAGTTGTTGTCACCTTCATCCCAGCCATACATAACTACTGATTCAACTCGCGAAGGATAGTTATCAGAGTAATTAACGATAGATTTCATAGACTGCACCCAATCCCCTTCCTCATAGTCGTGGGTGATCTGATGAGTCAGTCTAAAATCACGGTTTGGTGATTTTGGAAAGTTCATGTCATGCTGCTGAATCCGGTTCAGTAAACCAGCGCCAGCAAATAGTGGCAACGCGATTACGATAAGTAAAATATATATATGTTTCATGATACACCTCATTGTTTAGTTTAACTATAGGATAATCTTTTATCTTGATATGTCAAACCGCATGTTTGGACAAAAGAGGATTATAATACAGAATCGGCCCGTTTAAATCATTCGTATTATCAGGATAAAGGTAGGGGCGAACTCCGTTTCGCCCCAATAAAAAAGCCGATATTATCTACCCAGGCCTGGTTAAAAAGAGCGCAAGAGAGGATTTCATATTCGCCCCAATAAAAAAGCCCGAGTTATCCCCCCAGGCCGGGTAAAAAGAGCTTAAGGTATTTTCTTCTTTACACGTATTTCTTTGCTCACTGCAGAAGCTTCATCCTGACTGGCTTTGATGAAATAAATGCCATGGCGCTATCTCTACTTAAATCCCATTCAATGAATCGTTAAAAGCAAACCTATACGATCCCGTAAATCATATGCTTCTCTCATCTTGGGAATCAAGATTAGATTCATTCTTGATGATTTTACCCGTTCCGCTGTTGAAATCCTGTTTAT
>CAXZAB010000064.1:0-10725 GCA_964293715.1 uncultured bacterium
TTGGGCTGTCCGCCTTTGCGGGGCACGATGAAATTATCGTATTTATAGGTAAAGGAAACCAGTCTTTCGTCGTCTGAAACGGCATAATCGACCAGGTCGTTTTTCATCTCAAAATCACGGATGGGATTTTGCCACAG
This sequence comes from uncultured bacterium, assembly GCA_964293715.1. GTDB lineage: Bacteria > Cloacimonadota > Cloacimonadia > Cloacimonadales > Cloacimonadaceae > UBA5456. Next base: position 138 of record CAXZAB010000064.1, read on the forward strand.
ATCAGAAGCTATGCGGATATCCAGTTTGCTTACTCTGTTCTTTTTTGAGACGGCAGGGTCGTATTTATAAATCTCATCAAAATACTCAAAGACCGTTCTGTCATTGGCTCTGGCGATGGTTAGATCACGGGCGCTGAAACTCCTGAAATTACTGAGCGTAACCGGCTTTTTGAAATTCATATTATCCACCCGGGTGAGCTGAAAGCTCTGTCCATCTGAATAACAATAATACAGTGCATTGGAGCTGTGAGAAAAGCGGGGATAGCGCTCGGAATGGTCTGTGCGGGTGAGCCGGGTATAGTCTTTGGTAGCGATGTCAAATTGCCAAAGCTCGCCATTCAGGCTGCCGGTATAGGCTTCGCGGTGGGCATAACCATTACGGCTAAAAACAATCTGGCGATTATCAGGAGACAAGGTAGCCCAGCGTTCTCCTATGTCACCCAAGAGCGTAGGACGTTCACCACTGAGGGAAAGCTTGTACATGGAAGTGCCAAATTCCGTATTGCCGCGAAGTACCAAAAGATGCTTGCTGTCGTTGAACCAATCTGCGACACTATAAGATTCACGGATGATGGGCTGGGCCTCTCCCCCCTTGGCAGAAATCAGGTATGGATAGCCTTGGCCTTCACGATTTGACGTGAAAGCTATCCACTGGCCATCCGGAGACCAGATCGGACCCCATTCACGGCCTTTGGTAGCAGTCAAACGTCTGGCATCACCGCCTTGGAAAGGAACGATCCACAGATCGTCATCAAAGACAAAACAAACCTCTTTGCCATCCGGGGAAATGGCGGGGTCCTTGGGAAAACCCGGAATGCCCGCAAAAAGCGGGACGAAAACTATACTTATAGCCAACAGCGCCAGAATTACCTTAAATCTCACTTCTCTTCTCCACTTACTCTTTTTCAACCAGATAAATTCCTTTCTGATGACTCTTGATCTGATAGGAATGCTTGAGTACCCGAAACAGGGTCTTGGGATATATCTCATCCCGCACGGTGACCGACTTCTTGTCGCCTGCGGGTCTTTTTAAAAACAGGTTTAATTGATTGTCCAGTTCTGCTTCAAAGCGGCTGATGCGCTTCTGAATATCATCCAAAGCCTTTTCATTGCCTTCTTCGCGCAGACGGACAGATTCTTTGGTCACCTGCATCAACATCGCGCGGTAAAAAGGTGATATAGCAATCTCAATCTCGGTTTCATCACCGGAAGCTGATCCGGCTGAGGCAATATCGATGTTTCCAGCAGCTTGGATCAGTCCACCATTAATGAGAGAACCATCTTCAGCGCCGATAAGATTTCCATCTATGGCTATGATCGAATGCTGGATTTCACCCTGAAACTCCAGATCTGATCTCACATAAACCCGGGAATGATCGATAGCATTCAGCTTTAGCGATCCCAGAACCTGTATTCCGGGATTCTTGCAGGAAATAATATCGCCAGCTATGATCAAATCTTTTTCACAGTAGATGCTGCAATCCTGGATGTTGCCGTGGATGGTCATGGTTTTCAGGCAGGCAATATTCACATGACTGAGGTCTCCGGATACCTCCAGACTCACAGGACTGCGCAGGAATTGACCGCTGGGCACCTGGTCGCTATTGAGCTTCAGCTTATCCAAAATGCAGATACGTCCGGTTTCGTCCAAATAGGGATATCCTGTCCTGGCGGCGATATAATCATGACTCTCATAGCGAACGTGGCTGCCAGCAAGTTTTTGCGCTGTTTCTGCATCCACATTGGGGGGAGTGATGAGTTCGCCAAAAATATCGTAAATACTGCCATCACGTTCAAAGAGATTGTCAGAATAACTGGCAATGACGTCGCCCTCATTCACATAGATGGTATTGCTGAGTGTGGCCAGATCCAGTTCGCTAATGTCACCTGTGATCGCATCCGGATCAAAACGGTAATTCAGCGTAGCCTCACTCTTCCCTTCCTCTTTTTCGCAAACTGCGATGGGAAAGGGCTTGTCAAAATCTTTCTCGATCCCGCGCTCACGGATCAATTGCAGAGCTTCTTCAAATCCAGATTTGATACCGGCTTCATCGATCAAATCTAGGATGTCTTTTTCATTCACCAGCCGTCCGCTACGTTTGATGGTAAGCCAGGCGGATGAGCTTTCCTGCCTTAATTCCAGCAGGATATTGCCATGTTTATTCGTAAATATTTTATTCATTGCTGATCCCGATCAGGTTGATTTGACGATTATTCCCTTGATCCCGGCGATAAGAAAAGTAGTCGGGATTCTCATAGCTGCAAATCTGGATATTTTCGATATTGATAAACTTGAGTCCAGCCCTTATCAGCTGTTGAAAGATAATAGCACGCAGATTCAGGTGGCGATGCTCATCTGTGACGGTATTGAACTTATCTGCAGTAAGGCTGCCGGTAAAGGCATCGTAAAGCTCTTCACTCACCTGATAATGTTTTTCGCATATCCCCGCACCTACATGAGCGACTATATTGGCCGGATCGCAGCCAAAGTGCTCCACCAGGGCTTGCACAGCCTTGCCCACGATATTCTTCCTGGTGCCTCCACGCCCACTGTGCACAGCGGCTACAGCTTTGGCATTCTTTTCATAAAAGAGCACCGGATAGCAATCCGCTGTTCTGATCAAAAGATATTGATCCACGATATTGGTGGCGAAACCATCTGCCTGGGGAATCTGAGGATGAGTCCCAAAACCTGTGCCGGAGTCCTCTTCACTACAAATGTGCACTACATCGGAATGGATCTGCTCACAGATCACCATCTGCGCAGGGAGAATAGTTTTCCCCTGAAGACTCACACCCCTCTGCTCCTGCATCAAAGAGCGATAGTCATGTTCTTTAGTGCCCAGATAAAGGAAGATTTTGCTCATGGATTGATCCCGAGCCAAAGAGCCCATACATTCATCATCAGAGAATAAAGCGCGAGAGATCCTCGCTCTCGATTACGGGACTCAATTGCGTGTTGACCATTCTTTTGTTGATGCTTACTTTCTTGAGTTTTGCGTTTGGCATCTCAAACAGGAAGTCATCTAAAAGAGTATTTAGGATGGTATGCAGCCGGCGGGCTCCGATATCTTCCATCTTCTCATTGGCCAGGGCGGCAAAACGAGCTATCTCTTTGATCGCCCCGGCGGTAAAGGAAAGCTCCACCGCTTCTGTACGGAAAAGCTCTGTGTACTGTTTCGTTAAAGCGTTTTCAGGCTCGCTGAGGATGCGGACAAAGTCCTCTTCAGTGAGGCTTTTCAGTTCCACCCTGATGGGGAAGCGTCCCTGCAGCTCAGGAATCAGGTCACTGGGTTTGGCTGTGGTAAAGGCTCCGGCAGCGATAAACAGGATGTGCGAAGTATCAATGGGACCATACTTTGTAGGTACGCTGCTGCCTTCCACGATAGGCAAAAGATCTCTCTGTACTCCGCTGCGAGAAACGTCAATGCCGCCATGTTTGTCCACAGTAGCGATCTTATCTATTTCATCGATGAAGACTATACCGTTTTCTTCCACGGCTCTTTTGGCTTGCTCAGCAACTCTGTCGCGTGGCACCAATTGGTTGATCTCGTGTTCAGTAAAAGTATTCAGCGCTTTGGCCACTGTGGTTTTGTGCTTTTTCTTGCCAGGACGACCGGGCATGAGATTGGAAAGCATATCTGAGAAGTCGAGATCAATAGCTTCCAGATTAAAATTCGTCATAATCTCAAAGCTTGGCATGGAATCCTCTGGAAGATCAATATCAACGTATTTATCGTCCATCTGTTTACTGACCAGCTTCTTGCGCATCTTATCCCGGCTGCGCTTATGGCGCTCAATCTCCTCTGGATCCTCAACATCGTCTTTTCGGCGTTTGAGTGGCAAAAGAGCATCCAGCACCTTTTCGATAGCCATCGCTCTGGCATCCTCACTTACTTCCTTCACCATCTGCGCACGGGTCTGAGACATGGCATAATTCATCAGTTCGCGGATCATGGATTCCACATCGCGCCCCACATAGCCCACTTCGGTAAATTTCGAGGCTTCCACTTTGATGAAGGGAGCGTTTACCAAGCGCGCAATGCGTCTGGCAATCTCGGTCTTTCCCACTCCGGTAGGCCCGATCATGATGATGTTGTTGGGCATGATCTCACGGCGCATATCGCTTTGCACCTGTTGACGGCGCCATCTATTGCGCAGGGCTATGGCCACACTGCGTTTGGCTGATGTTTGGCTGATGATATATTTATCCAGTTCTTCCACGATCCTGGCTGGGGTCAGATTGTCGATATCTTTCAAGACAAGACCTCCAGCACGAATTCGCTATTGGTATAGACGCAGATCTCAGACGCAATCTTCATGGCTTCGCGCACGATCTGCTCTTCGCTGAGCTTGGTATTGCGCATGAGGGCACGGGCTGCTGACAGGGCATAATTTCCACCGCTGCCTATGGCCATCAGGCCATCATCCGGCTCCATCACGTCTCCCACTCCGCTGATCATCAGAAGGCCGGTTTTGTCTCCGGCGATGAGCATGGCTTCCAGGCGTCTGAGAAATTTGTCCTGACGCCACTGTTGAGCCAAGTCCACCGCTGATTTTCTAAGGTTACCCTTGTTTTCCTTCAGCTTCTCTTCGAACTTTTCCAAAAGGGTGAAGGCATCTGCTGTGGCACCGGCAAAGCCGATTATTACCTTGTCATCAAATATCTTGCGAATCTTGATCGCCTTGGCTTTCACCACTGTGTCTCCCATGGAGACCTGTCCGTCTCCGCAGAGCGCGGTTTTGCCATTGCGATGGATTCCGATTATTGTAGTTGAATGCATATTATTTGGGTTCATTATCTGTCTCCGTAGGGGGTATATCCTGGAGCTTCTCCTTCTTATCATCTGTAATGTCATCTGCGATCTCGTCGCTGCTGGCGAGGCTTTCAGGTATATCTATATCTGAAGTATGCTCAAAACGCATCTCTTTGGCGCGTTTAAATTTAGTCTGTACTATTTCACGCTCCTTGGCATCGAGATTATCCGTAATCATGCTAAAGATAGCATCCGTATCCAGGGTTTCTTTGTCCAATAGTTCCAGCGACATAGTGTCCAAAAGCGCGCGATGTTTGATCAAAATTGCCTTGGCTGTGTTATGCGCTTCCGTGATCAGTGCGCGGATTTCTGAATCCACCAAACGTGAAGTCTCATCGCTGTGTCCATCATGTGTGGCCAGCTGTTTACCCAAAAACACTTCATTTCTTTCTTTGCCGATGGTCATAGGGCCGATAGCATCGCTCATTCCCCAGGAGCAGACCATCTTTTTGGCAATGTCTGTAGTGCGTTCAAGGTCATTACCGGCTCCGGTAGTGAGCTCTCCAAACACCACTTCTTCCGCACTTCGTCCACCCAATAAGGTGACTAAGTACTGCTTGAGATAACTGCGGGAATAGCCGGATTTATCGCTTTGCAGATAGTGTGTAGCCCCACCGGTAAAACCGCGCGGGATGATGCTCACCTTATGCACCGGCTCCACCAATTCCTGGAAGATGCTGGTGATCACATGCCCGATCTCATGATAGGCAGTAAGGCGTTTTTCCTCTTCAGGAATCACCCGGCTTTTCTTTTCAAGGCCCAGAGTCAGCTTATCTTTGGCTGCCTCAAAGCAGACCATGGTGATGCTGCTGAGATTTCTACTGGCAGCTATCAGGGCAGATTCATTGACCAGATTGGCCAGATCCGCTCCGCTAAATCCGGGAGTGCCTCTGGCGATTAATTCCAGATGGACATCATCAGCCAACGGCACCTTGGCGGCATGAACTTTTAAGATCGCGGTTCTGCCTTTGATATCCGGCAAATCTACTGTAACCTGACGGTCGAATCTACCAGGACGCAAGAGAGCCGGGTCCAGAATATCAGGGCGGTTTGTGGCGGCTATAATGATGACAGCTTCATTGGGTTCAAAACCATCCATCTCCACCAAAAGTTGATTCAGGGTCTGCTCTCTTTCGTCGTGTCCACCACCAAGACCGCTCCCACGGTGGCGGCCCACAGCATCGATCTCATCGATAAAAGTAATGCAGGGAGAGTGCTTTTTGGCCTGTTCAAAGAGGTCTCGCACTCTGGATGCACCCACGCCCACAAACATCTCCACAAAGTCTGAGCGGGATATGGAGAAAAAAGGCACTCCTGCTTCTCCGGATACTGCTTTGGCCAAGAGGGTCTTACCTGTTCCGGGCAGTCCTACCAAAAGTACACCGCGGGGAATCCTGCCACCCAAACGTTGAAAGCGTTTGGGGTTCTTGAGAAATTCTACGATTTCCTGCAATTCTTCTTTGGCCTCATCCACTCCGGCCACATCTTTGAAGCTTATTTTGGAGCGGCTGGCTTCATGCAACTTGGCTTTGCTTTTACCAAAACTGAAGGCTTTGTTATTTTGGCCTCTCATGGATTTCATGATAAAGAACCAGAAGGCGATGAGTATTAGAAAGGTAAAGGCGTAAGAAATCAAGCCCGTCCACATAGGCGGCTTGGCGGTAGAAACCTTGATCCCGCGTTCCAGCAGGCTATCCACCAGGCGCGCATCATCAAAGGGAATGGTGGTGGAGTATTTCTTTTCAGCCATATCTGCATAGAGAATATCGCGTTCAGTGAATTGAGCTTCTTTCACCGATCCGTTTTCTACCCGGAGCATGAAATTGCTGAAACTCTCTTTGGTCACTTGTTCCTTGCCACCGCTGAAGTTATGCCATAGGACTATGCCCAATATGACGAGAATAAAGATGAAAGGCATGGAAACTATGGATTTCTTTTTGGGGATAATGGGATTCCCCTTCTCATCCACTTTGGGTACTGGTCTTTTGGGTTCTGGGCTGGTGCTGGTGGGAGGAATGCCGGTTTTTCCAATTCTGCGCTTAATCATCCAAATGCGGATCAACCCGATCGCCGAGATCAGGATAATGGCATAGATAAACCATCTCAGCATACTGGAAAAGCTATCCATCACCGCTGGAATTTGTTGGGGGATCGGACTCAAAGAATCCGCCACAGTCTGGGCCCAAAGTCCTCCTGTGAGGATACTAAGAGCCATACTCAAGATATATTTCATCTATAACACTCTTCCTTTAAGATACCGATATAGGGCAAATTACGATAAAGCTCGGCAAAATCCAAGCCATAACCCACCACGAATTCATCGCCTACTTCAAAGCCCACATACTCTATGGATATCTCGATCTTATGCGCCTCTGGTTTATCCAAAAGCACGCAAGTTCTGAGGCTGGCAGGTTTATGTTTCCAGATATAATCTTTGATATATTGCAGAGAAAGGCCGCTATCCACGATGTCTTCCACGATGATCACATCACGATTCTCAAGTTCGATGTCCACATCTTTGCGGATCTTGACCACACCGCTGCTGCTGGTGCCCACTCCATAGCTTGATATCGCCAAAAAGTCGATCTCCAACGGAAGGGTGATGGCTCTTACCAAATCGCTAAGAAAGACAAAGCCACCTTTTAGCACACCGATCACCACAGGCACTTTGCCATTGTAATCTGCATTTATCTCTTGCCCGATTTCACGAATGCGGGTCTGTATGCGCCGTTCATCAAATAGCACGGCTGATATATCACAATTCATCAAATTCATCATATCCTCTTTTTTTTCGGTTTGCAGCACGGTTTGGCTTTTTTAAAAGCGATACGGCTTCGATCATCAAAAAACGAATGGTGTCTTCCGTATAACGGACCCTATCATCTATACGATGACCGCAAATCCAGAATATCTTTTCCCCATCATCAAAAATGGGTATTAGGTCTCTATCATATTTTGCTACTTTTTCGTCAATGAAAAAGTCTTTTAACTTCTTAAAATTCTGCATTCCCAAGGGCATAAAACGGTCTCCAGGCCTGCGGGAACGTATCATAAAGCCACTTTTTATCTTATCTGCATCGATGATGATCTTGTAGCCTTCGTACTTTTTGTGATCCTTAGGCAGAACCCTAAGATACTTGAAACGAAAGCGATAGTCCATATGCACGGCGCGTGAGCGTTCGGTCTCAATTTGCAGTGCCTCGGCATTTTCGGGCTGAACATCTTCCGGGCAAGAGCTAAAGACCAATTCCTGATAGCGTTTAATCGCAAATGTGCCATGCGGCAGGCTCACATACTTGCTGCCTTCCGCAGAATATATCCCCTGAATCTCTCTGAGATTTGCCAGGAAAAAGTCTTGGTATTGGCCGCTCACCTGTCGATAAGCTTCCCGCAGAATATAAAAATGCTCGATATCGGGAGCCTTCAGCAGATCTGGCAGACTCAGAACAATCCTCTGATTGCTATTGTCCAGACAGATCCTTTTATAGCGTCTGAGTGCTCTTTCACTAATATAGCGATCAGCTTGATTGAGTATATTAGCCTCTTCCGCCAGTTTTTCCCGGAGCTGGGGATTGTACTGCTTTTCCAAATGGGGAATGAGATCAAGGCGAATGCGGTTGCGGGTGAATCTTCTTTCCAGGTTGCTCTCATCTTCCCGCCAGCCGATGTTTTGCTGCACGAGCATATCTTTTAGCTCTTGCGGTTTAAAACACAAAAGCGGATGCAAAACACAGCCCTGTTGGGGCTTGATACCGGCCATACCGGATAGCCCTGCTCCCCGGAAGAGATTGAGCAGCACAGTTTCTGCCAAATCCCATTTATGATGCGCAAGTAGAACTTTGTCAAAGCTGTAACGCTCTAATATATGAGAGAATATCTCAAAGCGTGCCACCCGGGCCCGGTTTTCCAAATCTCTCTCACCTTCCAGTTCGATTGTGCGGACGATGAGAGGTATATTCAGCTGTTGACACAAATCTCTTACATACTGTTCATCCAAGTCGCTGGATTCTCCTCTGAGCTGATGATTCACGTGAACCGCCAGCAAAGTGACATTCAGGACAAAGCGTAATCTGTGATAAAAATACAGCATAGCAGTGGAATCCGCACCTCCGGATACCGCCAGCAGCAGCTTCTCCCCTCTGCAGAGGATCTGCTCCCGCTCCAGGTAATCCATCAGTCGCTTAATGTAGTCTGCACTGAGGCTCATCATTTCTCCACCCATATATAGTATTTTAAGACAATTCTTTTGGATTTGCTCTGACTGTCAACTGGAAACTGTCATAAACACAAAGAGTTTGTCTTAACTCCGTTAATATCTGCACAGCATATTAAGCGGACCTGAGCTTTATTGATAGTCACACACCCGTCTCGTAGCGGCATTTATCCATATATATCAAGATCCGTAAATCCACATCTTTATCGACCATAATGAGGCAAATCTGCCACGCCAAATTAATTATAATATCAATAGATTGCAGCAATTTATGCACCATAGTTCAGGCTATCATCTGTGGATACTCTGCCCAAAACGATAAATACGGCTGAGGGTGGCATGCAAATATTAGATCTGGACCAAGCGCTTGCTTTGAATGTCAGTGCTTATTTTACCACAACGAACTTGCGTGTTGGCAGATTTTCCTTTCCAAGTGGCTTCAAGAGATAAATCCCAGAATTCAGGCTTTGCAGATCTGCAGCATTTGAACTGTATTCTCCGAAATTATCCAATGTGATGGTCTGAACCTTCTGACCACGGATATTGTAAATTCCAAGCTCAACAGGTTTTTTCAGATCAGATTGGATAGTAAACCCAGCATTCCTGCCCACTGGATTGGGGTATATATCCAGAGTGTTTACCGGTGAAACAGCAGTATCTCCGGCATTTGAAATTGGTGTGGCATCCACCTGATAAAAGGAGATTGTCTCTTCTGATATTATGCGAAGCTTATTCCCGTGATAACTGGGCTGTAAAAGAAAATCAGGCCCATGTTGGAAAGGAAAATTGAACTCATGGATTATAGGAACATCTTGAGTCCAAAAAGCCAATATATGCATAATGTCATCCTGCAAACGCGGAACAAAATAGAAACCATCAGCCGCTGTGGAATTGGGATAGTAGGGCCAGTCAAAATCGCTTAATACATAAGAAAACAGTGGGGATGGATTGAGTTCTATAGGTGTATTATAGCAGTATAAGACAACATGACCAGCTGAATTATTAAAGGATTGGACCAGGACTTTATCCCCACCAAATGATCGGACATCAAAAGGGATTACGTCCAGCGAAGGAGATGCAGTATAGTGAATATGAAAAGAATCTGCATCCGAATAGCTACATTCCAACCAGCCTTCTATGCCGTAATACCCATCGGTGGGCATGTAAAACCACTGCGGTGAGTTCTGGGGATGGGCAGCAAAATGCGAACCGTTTGAAACCGAACAGATCACCGGATCTGTAATTTCTTGAGTGAAGAGATGGTTGCCTGCTGAATCAAAGAGAACCCATAGTTCAGGGGCATCGACAGCACCTGTGCGTATGTCTCTGATAAACAAGAAATTGCCATCGGGCAACACTCTCAGCTGCTTATCATGCATGCAATTGCATTGGTAGCCATCGCCTTCCATCAGAGTCTCTGACTCTCCTGCAATTGTGTTGTAATACACCAAACTATCCGCCAGAGCCAGCACAAGGGCGTCCTCTGCCACTATTGCACAAGAGGAATTGACTGAAAATGGAAAACCGAATGCGAATTCGTCTATAATCTTAACTGTAA
>CAXZAB010000065.1:0-10716 GCA_964293715.1 uncultured bacterium
TCCCAGATCATTGCCATTACAGAAACTTATATTCACAAATATCCGGAGCACTGGTTCTGGGTACATAAGCGTTGGAAACACGCTTATGATATGTTCCAAAGATAAAGATTGACACCCGTAGTAAGGCCGCATAATTGGGGGAATTATAGTAGATTGGAGTAATCAATGTATATAGATCACCGCTATGAAGTGCTGGAAAGCTTGGGCTCAGGCAGCTGGGCCAATATGTACAAAGTACGCGATATTCGTACAGACCGCATTTATACCCTGAAACTTTTCCAATACCTTTCTTCCGAAGAATTATACCGCTATTTCAGTGCAGAAGATATGCACCACATTACCAAAATTGAACACCCCAATCTTTCTCATGTGGTGGATTTTGGCCATGTGGGCGATCATATCTATTTCATCAGCGAATACTTTGAAGGCAAGACTCTGGCGAACTTCCGCTTTTCAAAGACCAGAGTAAATCTGATCTATGACATGGTAGTGCAGATCTGCTACGCTTTGCATGCTTTGCATCGTCAAAATATCCTGCACAAGGATCTGAAATTGGAGAACGTGCTTTATCATCTGGAAAAATCACAAATCACGGTGAAACTCATTGACTTTGGCTTTTCCAAGATTGATCCCGGCAAGGATTCCCAACACGTGTCCGGCTCTTTGCCATATCTGGCCCCGGAGCTTTATTTGGGCAATCCACCCTCGGAAAGCAGTGATTTTTATGCCTTGGGCGTGATGCTATATCGCCTTTGTACCGGCTCTTTTCCTTTTAGCATAGATCAGATCAATGCCTTGATCACCGGTGGTCACCAATACTTTATTCCGAATTTCCCTTCCGAACTGAACAAAAACATCCCTCTGGAATTAGAGAAATTCATCCTCAGACTGCTGGAAAGGAATCCGCAGAACCGTTTTAAGAGCGGAAAAGAGATCATTGGCTATATCAATCGCATTCATCATGATGAATATCCTTTCTCGGCTTCCTGGTCCGTAGTGAACACCATGCGGTTCAACAGCTACATCGTCCGGGAAAACTATTCTCATCAAATCCTGGATTTTGTGCCTGCAGTTACGCAGTCCAATGGCAAGATAGTTTCTGTGATTGGTGGCGACGGACTGGGCAAAGACAGCATTCTCTCGCTCTTTCGCTATCACCTTTTGGGTGGTGAATTCTTTCTCTTTGATTATGCCTGTTCCCGCACCGATCACGAGGCCTTTTTTGCTCTGATCAAGGAATATATGCAATCTTTGGATCAAGAGGAAATAACAAAATATGAGTCGCTCAAGCAAATCTCAAGTAAATTTAAACGCTACCTTTTTGCCAGTGAGCAAGAAGCAAAGACCCTCACCCAGTCTGCAGAAGACCTGAAGAGTGATTTTGACATTGTCCAGAACCTCTTGATCCAGCTTGTGCAAAGCAAACCCGTCATTTTCATCATCCGCAATTTCCAATACGTGAGTCGCCACACCATAGATTTCATAAATTTCCTCTCTACCTTCCTGGTACAAAACAGGATGATGATAGTGCTCTCCTGCAATGACTTCAGCAAAGTGAGACAGATCGAACACACTGTGGTGATCAATATTCCTTTTTTAACCGTGAATGAAAGCAAGTCTTATATCAACCGCCTCCTACCTATAAAAGCGCCCGATAGCTTCATCGATGAGGTGCATCTGCGTTCTGCAGGAAATCCCCATTTCATCAGAGAGATTCTCATCGACCTCGTGCAAAAAAAGAGTATCGACCTCGATGAAGAGGCGAAATTCCCCGCCAATTTGCATGACTATCAATTGCCCCCCAGGCTCTTGCATTCGATCTACGCACGCATGAGCCATCTCACCACTTTAAACTACGCTCATTTGCAAAAGCTGAGTATTGTGGAGACTCCCCTCAGCCGTGAATTGATGATCTATATCTTGAAAATACAAGACATAGAGCTGTATAACCTGCTGAATGACGCCAATTACAACGAGATCTTAAATAAAGATGGCAAGCACTATAGTTTTAGCTTCAGAGAAGCCAAAGACCGTATGTTTGAGGAAAGTGATGAGAAAGTTCACGTCCTGGTTTCAAAACGCCTGCTGGAATACTTTAAGAATAGAAAAGTAAATGACATACAGACCTGTCTGGGCTTAATAGATAATGCGAAGCTCGCCAAAGATCTGCAGGCAGCCAGGCACTATTATCTGGTCCTGGTACATATGTATAGTGAAGATTATGAACAGGCTCTGGCCTATGAAGCCATGCTCAATGTGCTGAAGCTGGATTTTGATCCCCGCACCAATGTAAGCGTGAGAGACACCATCCTGGACCTCAGCGCCTTCCAGGAAATCACCGAACTTACGGGATTTTTTGACCGGGCTGATTTCCTTTTGGAAAACTCGGAGCTGATTCCAGAACTTTTTGATAAACATTATGCCATTGGAACTATTCATTTCTTGCGCGAGGATTTCAGTAAAGCTTTGAAAAGCTTTGAAAAGGCCGAGCCCCTGCGTATGACCGGTAAGCAGCAACTCTTGATCTGGCTCAGCTTTATTCAGATCTACCTCAAAACGGATCTGGTTAAAGCAAAGTATTATCTGGATAAAGCCTTGGCCCAGGAGCTCCCCCTTGATCTGCAGATTGCTTTTGTGGACAGATTGGCTGTATATCACAATCTCAAAGGCGAATCCGATCGAGCTATTAAGCTCCTGGAAGATTTTCTGGAAGAGCTGCCACCGGAGCATGATAACAGGGTCTTGATCCGCTTAGCCTCCATGCACAACGATCTAGGAGTGTTTTACAGTGATCAGAAGAGCATTGAAGATGCCAACGAACATCTGAATCAAGCCCTAAACATCTGGAAACGCTATAATATCCGACGTTATTGGGGATTGATCTACAACAACCTCTCTGACCTCTATCTCAAACAAGGCATCACGGTGGAGGCCAGCCGCTACTCCGATTTGGCTTACAAATATTCTGCAGAACTCAATCTCACTTCTATGACCGCCCTGGCACTCTTGAATCAGGGAGAGGCCAAGATTAAAATGGGAGAATTTCAAGAAGCAGAGCGCCTGCTTTTGGCTTGCAAGAGCCTGATGGAATCCGTTAACAATGATACTTATCTGGAATCCGTAAAGCGCAACATGGCTCTGGCAAAGAGCAAAATCAAGGGTTTTGGTCATTATTACGAATATATCCTGGAGCAAGAACCGGAGCTTACCAAAGGTAAACTCTCCACCATCAATCCCTTGGTGAAAACTTACTTCTACTATTTGCATGAAATGAAAAGTCCTAAAAAGCTGCGTAAGCTCCTCAGCAGCAATGTTCAAATCAACTTCAAACACCTTTATGAAGAAGAATTTCAGCATAACGTCCTCAGTCTGATAGCGATGGCGGAATTAAATTTTGAAAGGGCATTGAGCGAGCTCAAAATCGCGCTCAGGCACGCGGGCGAGGTCAATAACAATTATGCCATCACCGTATTTTATATCCTGGAAGCCACCTGTCACTACGGCCTGGGAGATATCGTCAAAGCTCAGGAATTGATAGACATAGCCCGTGATCTTGCGCAAAATAATAGCTACAGATACTGGCTCTGCAGTCTGGATGTCTTGCAGCTGAAACTGGGCATGATGACGGCACATATACCCCTCAGGGATATTTTGCGAAGGGTAAACACAGCCCTGGCAGATTGGCAGGAGTATGATTATTATCAACTCAATGTGGATTTATATCAAATCCGGATCCAGGTCCTCGTCGATCTTAAACAAGATGAAATGGCTACCCAGGCCTTCGCCGAATATCAGAAGTATCTTGAAAGCATCACACAAGACACCCCTGCCGATGATAAAGCCAATTACCTGAAAGTCAATCTGTACGATCTGAAGAATATACGCAAGTTTAACCTCATCCCCCTGAAGTCCCGCAGCAAAGACCTGCGCCGCACCTGGAGTGACCTGCTCTTCAACCTCACCAATATCTACAATATAGAGAGAATCAAGTTTCTCATGGAAAAAGGGATCAATGAAGTCCTGGCGCCCTGGCAATTCCGCCTGATGGAATTCTCCGACCGCATCCAGAACTTCACCGAATTTATCAGTCATAATTATGATAAGGATAGCCTTATGGATCCGGAATTGAATCATGAGATCCAGCGGGCCCTCAAACTTGACAATATGCTGCAAATCGTTCATGATGGGCGACATATGGCCATCATCCCGCTCTTGATAGGTTCCAAGCGGGTGGGCTATCTGCTCCTGTCCGATGATGGTGAACTGCCTTTTACAAAACAGGAAATCTCCATCATGCGCAATATCAAGCAACACCTTTCCGCCCTGATCGTGCGTATCCAGGATTACTCCGAAATCACCATGCGCATCGAGAAAATGAATCAACTCATGCAGATTTCTCATGAACTTATGAGCATCGTGGATATCTCGGATCTGGAGCAGGAAATTGTCTCCAGTGCGATAGACTTTACCAATAGCAGCCGTGGATTTCTGATCAAGCGGGATAGTGATGGCAACAATATCTATAGAGTTCAGCTCAACAAAGAAAAACAGATTCTGACCAACGTCTCCGGAGTGAGTAAAACCGCTTTGTCCTTTTCACAAACCAGCCTGGAGATGGTGAGCACTTTCAACGCTCTGGAAGACAACCGCTTCAAGAGCGCCATCAGCGTTCAGGATTTCCAATTGCACACCATCTTCTGCACTCCGATCTCGGTGGATGGCAATATCTTTGGCTTCCTGTATCTGGACAATATGGATGACAACACCCGCGGCATGTATCTCAAAGAAGAGATTATCGCTCTTTTCATCAAGCAGCTTACCATTGCGATCAAAAACGCTATGCTGTATGAAAACATCCTGCAAAAGAGCAGCGAATTGAACGCCTTTGAAATGCTGAAAGATGAGTTTATGGCCATCGTCTCTCATGAACTGAATACCCCGCTCACCACCCTGCAAAGCTATGTCTCAAGGCTCAAAAGGAATCTGTATGCCGATGAAGATGAGCGCACTGAAATCATCAGCAAGATCGAGGGCTCGGTGAAGAAGCTCATCATTACCACCGGTGATATCACCACCATGAATAATTACAACCTTAAGAAGAGCCTCAATATGGCGCCGGTCGTGATTGAGGAAATCCTGGAACTTGTTCAGCAGGAAGTGGATATCTTATCCCGCAAAAGAAAGATGTTTATTCGCACAGATATCGAAAAAGGCTTGCCTGAAATCAGTGCAAACTGGGAAGCTCTGCACCTCATGATTTACAATCTGGTGCTCAATTCCATCCGCTTTACCAACGACTTTGGCACTATCGTCATAGGAGCCCGCAAAGCTGCTTTCCAACAGGAAAAGATCGATGGTAAAGACAGCGTGGTGATCTATGTGCAAGACAATGGCATCGGCATCCCCGAATATCAGCTCAAGAACGTCTTCCGCAAGTTTTATGAGCTCAATGAGATCTACGCGCACAAATCCGGCACCATAGAATACCGTTCCAGTGGCTTGGGCCTGGGCCTGGCTACCTCCAGAAGGATAGCGGAATTGCATCATGGAAATATCTGGATCAAAAGCAAGGAAAACGAAGGTACTACAGTGTTTGTGACCCTGCCTTTAAAAAGGTAAGTTGCTACCTTAAGGGGGATCAGGACAAGGAATCATAGAGATTCAAGATCGAGGACAATCTGCTCGCAGTCCTCTTCTTCACAATCCAGCTTTGTCACGCCCAAACCTAAGAGCCGCACTTTCCGTCTTGCATCCCAATTTGTGATCAGAAGCCGCTCTCCATATTGCAATAACAGTTCCTGAGCCTTGGTACTTTCGGGCAAAGAAGCGCTGCGGGTGATAATCTCAAAATTGTCATATTTGAGCTTGAGCACCAGACTTTGTCCCTGGATATTTTTCAGGTTCATCCGTCCTGACAGGCGCTCTGCCAGCTTTTTAAGCTGAGCCAGCAGCAAATTCAGATCATCAATATCTTCGTCAAAAGTGTTTTCACAACTGATGGATTTTGGCTCCCAAAAGTTGACAACTGCACGTTGATCTATGCCCCGCACCGCGTTGTAATAAAAGAATCCGGCCTTGCCGAAGACGCGCATCAGTTCCTCAAGATCCTTCTCATAAAGGTCTGCCCCATTATGCACACCCATTTTCTTCATGCGGGCCGAAGTTACCTTGCCGATACCGTGAAATTTGCGAATAGGCAGGGCAAAAAGAATCTCCCGGGCGTTTGCCTTAGTGATCACTGTGAGTCCATCGGGTTTATGTAAATCAGAGCCAATCTTGGCCAGAAACTTATTGTAAGACACCCCGGCCGAACAGGTAAGCCCGGTTACGCTATACACTTCAGCCCTGATGGCCTCGGCGATCTTCACTGCATCAGGCTCGTTCATTTTGTTTTCGCTCACATCCAGATAGGCCTCATCCAGGCTCATTGGTTCCACCTGGTCTGTCCAAGTATAAAAGATCTCCCGTACCTGTGTGGAAATTTCTTTATACAGATGAAAGTTACTGTGCACAAAGATCGCCTTGGGGCACATTTGCCAAGCCTGATGTGAAGACATCCCGCTGTGGATACCATATTTACGCGATTCATAAGAACAGGCCGCCACCACTCCTCTGCTGTTTGGGGGTCCTCCCACGATCACGCACTTCCCCTTCAGTGAAGGGTCTTCACGTATCTCAATCGCAGCAAAATAGGCGTCCATATCCACATGGATGATCTTTTTCATAAAACCAATCTGAGTTAACAGGAGTTTCCGTCAAGGATTTGTGGGTTTCTGAATACTCTTTTTTACCTAAAAAACCACCATCCCAAAGTCACAAAACAGAAATTTATTGCGATACCCGCGTAGCAAAACCACGTCGCTTTTGTCGCTTTTGACAGCGGCTTGTGTTTACGTTTATACTGATTCCAGATTTGTAATGCGCTTAGTCCCAGCCCATGCCAAATGCCCCATAGCATAAAGTGCCAAGCAGCACCATGCCACAATCCACATAGTGCCATAAATAGTGACGTCCCAAAGGTTGGTGTAAATTCCAAGTCATAATTTCAAGTTTATTTGAAACGTTAACTAAGGGAGAAAGTGAAACGCGAAGAATTGTCAATTTTCCATTCTCCATTCTCAATTAACCTGTTATTCAATTGACATAATCCAGCCATCTGAATATATGGGCACAATACTTGCTACAGATAGGAGGAAACGCCATGTATAGAGAAGCATATAATTTTGCCCTTGAACGCTATATGAAGCCTTCAAGATTTGCTCAGATCAAAAAATTTACCCAGGATATGCCTACACCGGTTTTGGTAATGGATGGTAGTTTGATTGAGCACAAATATGATGAATTGAGCGCGAATTTCCCCAACGCGGACATTTATTATGCCGTAAAAGCAAATCCGATGCCTGAAATTTTGAGGCTGCTCAAAGATAAGGGAGCACATTTTGATATTGCCTCCCGTTATGAGCTGGATTTGATGCTGAGCCTGGGCGTCTGCCCTCAAAGTCTCAGCTTTGGCAATACCATCAAAAAGAAAAGTGACATTGCCTATATTTATGATAAGGGCGTACGGCTTTTTGCTACAGACAGTGAGAATGATCTGCACAATATAGCTGAAGCAGCACCACATGCCAGGGTGTTTTTCAGAATCTTGACAGAAGGAACCGGGGCGGACTGGCCCCTTACCCGAAAATTTGGTGCCCACGCCGATATCATCTATAATCTGATCCTGCAAGCGCGGGATTTGGGCCTCGAGCCTTACGGGCTTTCTTTTCATGTGGGCTCTCAGCAACGTGATATCGGGCAATGGGATGACGCTATCGCCAGATGCAAATATCTCTACGACGCCGTAGCCGAAGATGGCATAGAGCTCCAGATGCTGAACCTGGGAGGTGGATTTCCCGCCAGCTATGTGGATCCCACTTTTTCCGTGGAGGAATACGCCACTGAGATTTTACGCTTTATCGAAGAAGATTTTGGTGATAAAATGCCTCACATCATCCTGGAACCCGGCCGTTCACTGGTGGCAGATGCAGGCGTCATCGTCTCAGAAGTGATCAATATCAGCCGGACCTCCAAAAACAACATGTATCAATGGGTCTATTTGGATATAGGGAAATTTGGCGGCTTGATTGAGACTATCGACGAATCCATCAAATTCCCCATTTATTTTGAAGGCGAAGGCATGGGAGATGAAATCATTCTGGCAGGACCTACCTGTGACAGCATGGATATTCTCTATGAAAACTATAAGTATCATATGCCCGAAAGCACTCAGCCCGGGGATAGAGTGTATATCTTTACCACGGGAGCCTATACCAGAAGCTATTCCGCAATCTGCTTTAACGGCTTCCCGCCTCTGCACGCGGTGATTTTTGACGAAGGAGAAAACTTATGATGTATCTACCTGTGAAACAAATGCACGAATTTATGATCGCGGTCTTCACTAAGATCGGGGTCCCTTTAGAGGATGCCAAAATCTGCGCTGATGTCTTGATCGCAAGTGATCTGCGCGGGATCGAATCCCATGGCATCGGCCGGCTGAAGATGTATTATGACCGCATCAAACAGGGTATTCAGAATCCTGAAACCACCATTGATGTAATCAAAGACCGCTATGCCACAGCAGTGTGGGATGGCAACCATGGAATGGGACATGTAATTGCCCACAAAGCCATGCAAGCAGCCATCGACAAAGCCAAGCTATACGGCCTGGGCTCTGTGGCCGTACGCAATTCCACCCATTACGGAATTTGCGGTTATTATGCCGATATGGCTACCAAGCAAGATATGATCGGACTGACTTTTACCAATGCCCGCCCCTCGATCTGCCCCACCAATGGAGTAGCTCCGATGCTGGGTACCAATCCCATCTGTTTCGGTGCGCCTACAAACCTTCCCTATCCCTTTATTTATGATGCCGCAACCTCTATCTCTCAGCGCGGCAAAGTGGAACAGTATGCCCGGGAAGAAAAGCCGACCCCGCCCTATTGGGCGATCAATCGCCAGGGTGAACCTCAGACAGATACCGTAAAACTCTTGAAAGACCTGGTCGACCAAAGCGCCAGTATGCTGCCTTTGGGCGGCACCGAAGAAGTAACCGGAAGTCACAAAGGTTATGGCTTGGGCACCATGGTGGAAATTCTCTCCGCTGCCCTGCAAAATGGCAGATATCTGAACGGACTTTGGGGCCAGGATAAAGATGGCAAAGCCGCACCATACTGTTTGGGGCATTTCTTTTTGGCCATCAATATCGATTTCTTTACCGAACTGGAAGATTTCAAAAGGATCAGCACAGATATCTGCAAGCAATTGCAGGCTTCAGAACTCTTTCCAGGGCGGGATCGCATCTGGGTAGCCGGCGAAAAAGAATATGAGAACGAGCTTAAGGTTCGCAAAGCAGGTATCCACATTGTCCCGAATTTGGCCAAGGATATACGCGTCATACAAAAAGAGCTTGACTTAAACAATGTAAATATATAGTTTACGCATTACATAGTCAGAATACACGTTAAAACTATGAAATATAGAACATAAAAACAAGACATAAAGGAGTATATAAATGAAAAAACTAATCTTAATCCTGATCCCGTTACTGTTGATTTTAGGATTATCAGCGGTAGATTTTGACATCAGCGGAGAAAACCGGACCCGTGCAGCAGTCTATAATGACGATGCTGAAGACGACGGTGGACACGTTGACAACAGGCTGAATATCGGCCTTGATGCAGAACTCCACAGAACCCTTAATTTCAGACTTGCCGTAGAAATCGGCGACACTGTCTGGGGTAAAAGCGGTGGCGGCATCAGCACAGGCGAATCAATTCACGTCACAGAAGCTTATTTGGAATATCTTATTGATTCCATGGATGCCAAAATAAGCGTGGGTCAGATGTATTGGATGGATCGTATGGGCTTGGTAATGGATGACTACTTTTCCGGAATAAGCCTCAAGAAAACTTTTGGTGAAAACCTCAATACCGAATTCATCTGGATGAAAGTAAGAGAAAATAAAACTACTGCCAATGATGACAGCGATGTCTTCGTGGCTCATGCTATGATGGATCAACAGATGCCAATCGGTGCCTATCTGATGTTCGGAAATTATGAAGTACCGGATTACAGGAATTTAACTTTTATGCCTTACCTCAGCATGAAAAATGATGCGATGAGCATGGATGCAGCAGTATTCATGGATTTCCAGATGGGAAAGGATGACGATGAAATGGGCTTTGGTGGATCAATGAAAGCACAATTCGATCTCGGAGCCTTAGAAGTAGGCGCCGATGTCCTGGTCGCTACCGAAAACGGTCTTACCACCGTCAGTCCCTGGTACCAAAATGGTCTTTACCTCTATGGTATTGGCAAGCATCATGATGGTCTGAACCTGTATTGGAATACCCCATATCAAGGAAATTCGGACCTCTTTGCCAGCCTCGTTGGGAATGTAAAAGTTCCGATGAACGAAAGACTCAGCTTCTTTGGCGCAGCCGGTTATCTGATCGATCTGGGCATGGAATTAAATGCGGGAATGGAAGTTGCTTTGATTCGTGATCTGCTTGATATGCAGGTCTATGGTGCTTTTGGTGTTCATGACGATAGTGATACCAATAACTATGCTATTGGCACTTCTTTAAAATTAGAGTTCTAAAAACCCTTTTTAAGATAAAGCCGTTGCACCTAATAGAGGCAACGGCTTTTTTGTGTCTTTATTTAGCTTAA
>CAXZAB010000066.1:0-10672 GCA_964293715.1 uncultured bacterium
CACTGTGATTTCCACGGTCTGAGGGATGTAAGCATCAGCGGAGGCCGTCACCAGATAGGTCCCAGGCAAAAGCAGGCGGTGGTAGTCCCCCACGAGGGGATCATTCCTGATATCTTTGGAATTATCTTGCACGCTGATAGTGGCGGCGATAGGATTGCCAGAGCTATTGGTCACACTGCCTTTGAGGCCGTTTTGGGCATATTCTATAAAAGACAGGATAGATTCCTGGTTATTGGCCCAATAGCTGTCCAGAGTAGAGGCGGGAGGCCATTTGGTGTAGGAAAGCTCAGCGGTAAATTCGATATTATTCGTAAACCCGTAGTTCCAATCCTGCATGGAGCCCGTGATCACATACCAGGCGGCGCCATTGGTGATGCCTTGGGCAAATTCATTGCTGTTATACATGGGCAGATTGTGCTGGGCATAGGTGAGAGACATATCGATGATCATCTCATCATCCGGAGTGAGCGCATAGGTGTAATCCCAAGGGTAGTTAAAGACCAAGGATCCACTGTGGAAATTGATGCCGCACACGAAATTGTGTTGATTGCTAAAGTCCATCATTGCCAGGTTTTCCGGAGCGTGGGCATTGCCATCCGGATTGGTGATGCCATTGGGCATGGGGAAATTGCGGTTCAGGTCCACTCCCGCTGCATTATAGCGATAGCCGTTGGCATAGCCGTCGGGATTCATCATGGGGATGATCCAGAGCTCGGTATTGTTCACGATATCGGTGATACGTGGATTCGTGCCGTATTCGGAAGTGAGCAGATCGATAGTGCGGATCATCAGGTCATAGCCTATGGGCTCGTCTCCGTGGATGTTGGCGATGAGTTTCACCTCAGGTTCTGCTTCATTCTGAGCAACATTGTCAGAGATTTTCATCGCATACAGGGGACGGTTCTGGATGGACGTGCCATACTGCACGAGCTGGCAGAGATTGGGATACTGATTCTGCGTAGTTTGCAGAAAGTCATGAAATTCTGTGAGGCTGTAATATTCATTCAAGGGGTTATCACTGCCACGGGTGCTGGCAATCAGATACTCATAATATTCTCTGGCCTGATCGGGAATTCTGGTCACGGCAAAACCGTGCTGCAAGAGCAAATCCTCTTCCTGCTGTCCTCTCACATCCACGACAATGACGCCTGTGAGACGGTTGACGGTGTCTATGCTTAGGTGCAAAGTGTTGATTGTTTTCACGTCCTGATCCAGATTCCAGCTCTGAATCATGAGCGGATAGGCAAAAGCTAAGCTCGCAAGTAAGCTTAAGACCAAGCAAATTATCAGCTTCTTCATCGAATATCCTTCTTAATTGGCCAGTATAGGTTTAGGCCGGGTTCTATATCCTTGTGTGATGCAATTTCACAGCCGGAAAGCACAAAAAATACCAGGTGTTAGCACACATGTCCGAGATTGCTTAATGCTGCTTCGTTCCCGATCTGACATGGTTCACATTCGGCCATTGGCCACACCTGGTAAATGCAATACATCTGAACGGTCATATTTTGTCAATCAAAACCTGATGCTGAGGTTCACAGAACTGCGCCAATTGATGTCTTGGAGGTCTTCAGAGACAGGGGAGAGGGTAAGTTCCAGGTACGAGCCGTGATTGAAATTCCAGTTTGCCCCAGCCACCAAACTGTATTCCTCCCAAGTGCCCCAAGAGTACTCTGGGCTCAGGCTATAGTAGAAATCGCCAATATCATGTTTGAGATTCAATCTGGCCAGGTACTTGCGGTTTTTCGTATTGATATTATAGTAATCCCCCACCTGATCTGCATATTGATTTTCCTCATAGGCATAGCCCAGATCGATCAAAAAAGCGGAGCCGCGATTGCGGCGATAGGGCAGTTGCAGCCACCTTTCATCCCCGGAGCGGGCTAGATAAGGATAGCTGTCAAAGATCAGATTATAGTGGTATCCCACCTGGCGATAGAGATTGTTGATGCGCTGGGTTTGATAGTAATAATGGGTGTAATCGGCGCGAATCTGATAGCCCTGCCGAAAGACCACTCTATCTCCCAGGAGAATGTCTATTTCGGGCGAGAAGCTGAAGCTTTCCAGGCTGTGATTGTTCGCAGACAGCAGAGAATCCAGATATACATCTTCGCGCAGAGAGTACATAAACCAGTTTTCCAGGCGGATAAACTCCCTGTAATAATGCTTCCAGCCCAGGCGAAGATTGCGTGTCCTCAGGTCATTGTCCCAGCGGTTATCCTGCCTGGGGAAGTACGTACGCTGCAGATTGATGCCCAGCGAGGTGATCAGGGAATCCTGTTCGCCATATTGCCAGGCTGCACTGGCGCCAAGGATACGGTTTTCCACATGACGGGTGTTTTCGGCATAGCTAAAATCCTTGATGGCAAGCTGATGTGCGGCCTGGCTGCTGAGGGTGATCCTGGGGTGCACATAGTAGTCCAGCTTGAGAGTCAGATCGTTATAAAATTCCCCGTTATTGCGCACGATATTGTTTTCCAGCTTCGTACGCCGCTCGGAGTAGTATTCGGACAGGTTCAGACTCAGCAGCTCGTGGGGAGTGTAATCCACCTCGCTCTGCACCGTCAGCAGGTTACGGCTTTGCACATCCTGTTTGTAATAGTTACTGTTTTGCTTGGCTTCATCGGTAGCAAGATTGTAAATTTCTTCTTCTCTATGGCTGATGTTGAAGGCATTGTCCCAATACACTTTAGGGAAAAACCAGCGCATTGTGGCAGCCGCAGAGGCACTTTCATAAGCTTCCCAATCCATCAGTTTTTTATCCAGATTGCCACTGATTCCGGCCGCAAGTAATTCACCATCATAGCGGTAGGAGGCCTGGGACAGCAGCTCATAGCCATCACTTTTGAGATAGTTGCCCACCAGATAGCGATCCTGTTCATTACGGATGAGACCATGCGCCTCAAGGCTGAGCGAAAGGCTGTCTGCCACCAGCCAATGCAGCTGATAGCCAAGGTTGCCGTTCTTATTGATATAAGCTGTGGGGTCCAGATCGCTGGCATCGTAATAGGACTCATAATCCAAAAGCAGACCGTGCGAAAGACGGTATTTATGATAGGTGTACCTCGTGCCCAAGAGTGAGCGCCGGGTGCGTTGATTAAAGTTCAGGCGCTGTTCCCAAGAGCTTTGGCCAATGACATTCATAGTGCTGTGTTCTGTAGGACTGGTCTGATAGCCCAGGCTGGATTCCAGCAGGCGGATATTATCGCTATTATAGAGGTAAAACTCTATGCCTCTGCTCTGGGCCCAAAGGCCTATACTACAGCTCAGCAATAAGATCGCTAAGGCGAATGAAGTCTTCTTCACCGAGAGTCTGAGCCCTTCGTCCAAAATCCAGATCGCTTAAGTTTTCCAGCTGCTGCATCTTATCTTTGCCGATCATCAGCAAAAGATTGTTTCTCATGGTTTTACGCCGGTGGGCAAAGGCTGCGATGATCAGAGCATGAAACAGCTTGGGATTTTGGATAGCGGGTACATTGTAGCGTGGTGTCATCAAGATGACCATGGAATCCACCTTGGGCACCGGTTCAAAGTATTCTTTACCCACCATAAAGGCGGAATGGATATCATATTTCAGAGCCAGCCTCAGGGTGAGCGGTCCGTAGTTTTTGCCTCCGGGACTGGCGCTAAGGCGCTCTGCCACTTCTTTTTGGATCATCATCACGATGCGGGAGAAACTGGCGTGATGCTCTTCCAAACGGTATAAGAGGGGAGAGGTGATTTGGTACGGAATATTGGCAATGAGTTTCAAGGGGGTCTCGCCAGAGGCGATTTGGGCAGCCCAATCCAGCTTCAGAATATCGATGATTTGCAGCTGCATATTTTCGGGGAATCTTTCACCCAGAGGCCCTGCCAGACGCGAGTCCAGCTCAAAAGCTTCCAGACGTGCGCCCTGAGCCAAGATTTCATGGGTGAGGATGCCGTGTCCCGGGCCTATCTCCCAAATCCTGTCCCCGGGTGAAATTTGCCCCAAATCTGCTATTGCCGCAGCAATGCCAGCATCAGTCAAAAAGTGTTGCCCCAGCGCTTTAATGGCTTTCATCAGCTTTTCACAGGATATTTAGTTTTATTTAGATAAAAGAAAGGGAGAGCTGAACTCTCCCAAGCTAACACAGTCTTCTTAGACTGTTATCTTTTCGGCGGGTAAGCCTTTACAAGATTTACAGACCTTGATAGTTTTGTCACCGACTTTGATGTCGTAAAGTAACTTTACACCGGTCCGGTGGCAAGTTGGGCATGAGCCCCTGCCTTGATTCGGCAATTTTTTGACTTCAGCGCCACGATTTTCTTTCGCCATTTGGAACTCCTTATATTTTCTTGATACTATGTAAATAGTCTAGAGTACCATGTTTGGCGGTGGGCAGAGTTAGTCAATGAATATTTTTGTTAAAAAAGCTCGGCAACCAGTTCCCGCGGTTCAAGGCGGAAATGAGAGTTTTTGCCTTCGAAGAAATGATGTACTCTGATAAGATGGATATTCAGAGCAGAATAGGTAAAGCTTTTACCACTTTTGGTGTTTTTTACCGTGGTATAGCTTTTGCGGTATACGCCCTGATGCATAAAGGGACAGGGCAGATACCCTCTCACCACTTCTGTATTCACATCATAGATTTCATCGACTATAGCGGAGGCCTGAAAAGCGTCGAAGCTCTTCTGTTGGAAGTATTCCAGGCGGTCGGCAATTTCTTCGGCAGTTTTACCCAGATCTTCCAGCACCATCTCGTCATCGGAGATGATCTGGTTGAAATCCCGGATATCTTCACCCAAAAACCCACTATAAGTTATTACTCCCGGTTGCATTCTTGCTGTGATTTTTTTGTCATTAGGAGTCGGTTTCATATTTTTTACCCAAAGCTGTCGTAATAGATTTTCCCCTCATCGATGCCATAATCGTTCACCAGAGATTTTGTGACAGCGGCGATCATGCCTGGGCTGCCACAGAGGTAAGCCTCTGTATTCTTGGGGTCTCGGATGGCTTCCTTGAAGTACGGCATCACGAATCCTGTTTTCCCTTGCCAATTTTCTTCTTCTGTAGCATGGGATAGCACAGGTACATATTTAAAATCCTCAAAATGTTTTTCAAAATCCCGCATCTCTTCTTCTAAGTAGAGATCTTTTGTAGTGCGGGCTCCGAAAAAATAGGTCATCTTTCTGTTTGTTCCCACCTCCTTGAGATGTTCTAACATTGCTTTGATCGGTGCTGAACCGGATCCACCGGCCACGAAGAGGATATCTGCTTCGGTATCGCGCAGATAAAAGTCTCCGTAAGGTCCTGTGAAATCTACTTTGTCGCCCACATGGAGCGCTGTGTGCACCCAAGTGGTGCAGATCCCCTCCGGGACAAGGCGGATAATGAGTTGGATGCGCCCCTGGGTCTCAGGCTTGGAGGAGATCGAATAGGCTCTTATCGCCTTTTGTTTTACTTTTCCATAAGGTTGGGTTTCGAGCTGCACATACTGTCCAGCCTTAAAATCTATGTTTTGTCCTTCGTCCAATTTAAAGGTAATGCCCTTGATATCATAGGTATAGTCTATTATCTCTTCAATCACGCTATGGAATCTGCGGATATTGAAGATCTCTTCCGGAATCTCGATCTTGATATCACTTTTTACTTTCACCTGGCAAGAGAGCCGGACATCGCTCGCCATTTCCTCTTTGGTGAGCTGCGGTCTTTCGGTGGGCAAAATGGGCCCGCCACCCTCAAAGACCTTGCATTTGCAAGCCCCGCAGGTGCCTCTGCCGCCACAGGCAGAAGGGATGAAAATCTGTTTTTCGCTGAGGCTGGACAAGAGGGATTCTCCACCTATCACCTTCAGATCTCTTTTCCCGTTGATATTGATGGTCACTTCGCCATAGTTGCTCAGCCAGCGTTGGGCCAGCACCATAATAAACGCCAGGATTACTCCGATGGCGCTCATCAGGCCAATGTCTTGAAAAATTCTTATCAGCATCATTTTCTCTTACTGAATCTGGACGATACCGGAAAAACCGATAAAGCCCAAGGCCATGATTCCTGTGATGATCAGGCTAATTCCAGCCCCACGCAGACCTGCAGGCACCATCTTCTCTTTGAGTTTACGCCGGATTCCGGCCAGCATCAGGATCGCCAGCAGCCAGCCTATTCCGCTGCCGGCCGCGAAGGCTACAGATTGGATAAAACTGTATTGCCGGATGATCATAAACAGGCCTACCCCCAGAATTGCGCAGTTCACTGTGATGAGCGGTAAAAAGATGCCCAGAGAGTAATACAGCGCCGGCACGTAGCGTTCGATGACCAGCTCCAGAAATTGCACAAAAGCGGCAATCACGATGATAAATACTATATATTGCAGATATACGATGTTAAAAGGCACCAGAATATAGTAATAGACCACCCAATTCAAGGCTGCGGTGACTATCAGCACAAAGGCTACTGCCACACCCAGCCCAAAGGCGGATTCAATCTCTTTGGAGATCGAGAGGTAGGAGCACATGCCCAAAAAGTAGGTGAGCAGGATGTTGCCGGTAAAAATAGCAGCCCAAAAGAGAACAAATGCACTAATTTCCATTATGCTTTTTCCTTGTAGTAGTACGTGTTTATAATCCAAATAAGCATGGCCAAAAGGAAGAAGGCACTGGGTGCCATCACCATGATGCTCCAATTTGTCCACCAATCACCCAAGATCTTAAAGCCAAAGAGGGTGCCAAAGCCAAAGAGCTCGCGCACAAAGGAAATCGCCAGCAGCACCAAGGCATAGCCTATCCCGGAACCGATGCCGTCCACCAGGGAATCAATGACTTTGTTTTTTGAGGCAAAAGCTTCCGCCCGTCCCATCAAAATGCAGTTTGTGATGATGAGGCCCACGTAAGGTCCCAGCTGTTTACTGATCTGCGGCATATTGGCCTTCAGGAAAATATCCACGATGATCACATAAGCTGCGATGATCAAAACTTGGATCATCATGCGCACGCTGCGGGGAGTCCAATCACGGATGAACGAGATGGTCATACCTGCCATAGCCAGGGTAAAGATCACGCCCAGCCCCATAATCAGGCTATTGAGCATGAGATTCGTAACCGCCAGAGCAGAGCAGATGCCCAAAATCTGGCGCCAGATAGCGTTATCTTTGAAAGTGGCATTGATAAATATTTCTTTCTTTGTCATAGCTCATTGCTCCGAACGTAGTCATATATATAGTTAAATTCAGCCCGCAGCATTTTTACCACCGAGTTTGAGGTGATAGTGGCTCCGGTCACACGCCTCAGTTGACGGTCATTGGCCGGATCTTGAGTTTCGGCGATGAATTCATAGCTTTGCGTTACATCTTCGGCAGATTCCGGATTCACCACAAAGAGGCGGTCCTTGAATTGGTTCAAAAACCAAGCTTCTTCGATGCGCGCCCCCAAACCGGGGGTCTCCTGTTGATTCACAATGGTAAAATCCAGGATGGTTTTAAAATCTGTGGAAGTGGAAATCAGGGCCCGCATGCTCCCCCACAGGCCATTGCCTTTGATCTCAAAACAGTAGGCCACCACTTCATCATCCACCACAGCCTGATAGACTTCGCGTTCAAAATCTTTGGGCTCAAGCTGCCGCACATATTGCTCAAAAGAGCCGGGGTAGGCAGCTATGATGTCCCCAGGGCTTTGCTCTGTGGCTTCGGCGATCTCTGCCGCCATCGTGCCCAGGATCTTCTTCTGATAGATATCTTCCTCATAAGTCTGAATCTTTACCTCGCTAAAGCGGTACATCACAGCGAGAATTCCAGTGAAAATTAATACGTTTATCAACATGAAAACGATGGGAAACCAAAAAGTGTCTTTCATTTGACCCCTACTTTTTCAAGACCGTATTCGATCAAAGGCATGAAGGCATTGGTGAGCAGAAGTGCAAACATAAAGCCTTCTGCAAAAAGAGAATAGCGGCGGATAAAGACGGTGAGGAAGCCAATCAAGAGCCCGTAAATCCAGATCGCCCACTTGCCTCTGGGGCAGGAGATGGGGTCTGTAACCATAAACACGATGCCAAACATAGCTCCACCGCTCACCAGGAAATACAGGGGATTCACGCCCGGGTAAAAGATGAAACTGAACAGGGTGACAAAGATCAAAGTGGAGAGCATGGGCTGCCATTTTGCCGTTTTGGTGATAATCAGATATATACCGGCCAGAATGATGAGCAGGGCGGAAGTCTCGCCCATGGAGCCTGAAATAAAGCCCGTAAAAGCATCTGTGAAGCTATATAAGGCCTGCCCCGTAGCCCGGTAGTTGTTCAGGATAGTAGCTCCGGTGTGCATTACGCTATCGGCTTGCCAACGGATGAGGCCACCGGGAAAGTCGCTTAAAAGATATGGCTTTACCCAGGAAATTGTCATCTGATTTGGGAATGAGATATACACGAAGGTGCGCCCCAGGATTGCGGGGTTAAACATATTTGTCCCGAATCCGCCAAAGACCATTTTCCCAAAGGCGATCGAGATCACTCCTGCCAAAAAGGACATCCACAAAGGAATGGTGGGAGGCAAGGTCAAAGCAACCAAAGATCCGGTCACAAAAGCGGCCATGGTTACTTTTCCAGCTTTCTTCTTCCGCACAAATAGAAATTCTGTAAAGTAAGCTCCGGCATTGGCAAGAGCCAAGACAGCCAGAACTCTCCAGCCAAATAGATAGATCGAAAAGAGCGCAATGGGGATCAGGGCATAAAGAACCCGGTTCATCATCGGCTGTTTCAGAATTTTTCCAAACATATTCAAGACTTCCCTTGTTTACAGTTTTTTACACGGTAATCCAATCTGAGTTTTACGTCAATGAAAAAGATTCAAGTCTGGGCTTTTGTTTTGCCTAAATGCCCTATTTATTCTATAATATGGTCATTATTATGAGTATAATCCGCTATCTCAGGCTGCTGTGTACAAACTTCCACATTGCAAAATCTTAGCTCTTGCTCATCTGTCTAAGGCGATTTTAACGGGTTTTCAAGTCGAGTTGACTCAAGTGCTCAAGTCAACTCGACTTGAAAACTCATTAAAGACAAGTTTGGGAAAGGAGGAAAGGCTTGGGTTTGTCGCAAAACGGTAGTTGCTAATAAAGAGCTTGACTGAAAAAGCAAAGATGAAAAACATTGTAACAGGTCAGACCTTAGATAAATTGCAAGAAGCGAGAACTTAAAAGTTCTCAAATAGACGTGAAATTATGAGTTGGAATTTACACCAACCTTTGAGACGTCACTAGAATTAGAATATCCATACCCATTAGAAACGTCAATTATGTTGTTAGAGTACACTGTATGGTAGTCTCCTATGGAGGTATGCAAGGTATGATAGTTGATAAAAGTGTTATTGTAAATGAAAGCTGAAGTACCGTGAACGCGGGCAAGCAAACGATTATCATCTCCCACATATCTTAGCAAATTATTGAAGAACCTCATCTGCCCACCCTGATTCGTAGGATTTCTATTTTCGAAGCTCAGTACTGCATTTCCTTGCTTGTTTTCAATTATGTTGTTATAGATATAGTTGGTGGTGGCATTGCTTGACATGGTGCCCGCCTCCACGTAGCCATACATATAGTTGTCCGACACGTAATTTGTCCCAAAACCATCTGAGCCGAGAATAAGAGGTGAATACCCCGAATGTGCATACTCAGGTTTTAGCATTCTATTCCTACGGGCAAATACAGTATCCGTTACGGTAGCTGAGCGACAACCCCAACCTTTGTTCCCACTATAACTAATATTCCCATAACTGCTGCTTGATCCATATTCGGCTCTGAGTTCTGGTGATTGCTCGTCTCTCGAAATGAAATTATGCATAACGTTATTTAACTT
The DNA here is from genome assembly GCA_964293715.1 of uncultured bacterium. Classification (GTDB taxonomy): domain Bacteria; phylum Cloacimonadota; class Cloacimonadia; order Cloacimonadales; family Cloacimonadaceae; genus UBA5456. Next base: position 9,806 of record CAXZAB010000066.1, read on the forward strand.
CAAGACATCCATATAATATCCGACTGGGCCCAAGCTTGCATTTCCCGTGAAATAGCATTTAGCAATAGTTACTTTGTAGTTTGCTTCAGGTTCCGGTTCGGGTGCTGCGCTTAATCCAAGAAAACCGGTTGCTCCAAAAGGAGTGGGATAGGTATCGTTCAGAGAGATGAACTTACAGTCATAAAGCAAGATGTCTGATTGCAGAAATCCACTGCGAATAGCACCTAAATTGTTTTCGAATACGCAGCTTCTTACATTAATTGCTCCATTGTGAAAATCAATGGCAGCCAGCGACCTATCCCAACCTCCCGGAACAAAATCACAAAAGAAGGCATTCCTGAATTCGCAGTGTTCGAAAGTAGATACTTGGGCATTTGGACCTATGTATATTCCACCCCATCTAAAATCTCTATCCTCCTGATACTTGTCAAAAAGGATCGGCAGATCAGGGGTCCCAACAGCATTTATTCTACCATTAACGATTATCATCTTGGACACAGGCTGAGCACTACCGCTCCACTTGAAGTTATAGATATCGCTTTTATCGGCTCCAGTACAAAGGATCTGGGTTCCTGGCAGGATTGCAAGTGTGACTCCTGCGTCTATGTACAAGAAAGTGCTAATGATGTAAGGATTGTTTTCTGGAGACCAGGTAGTACTACGGGTAATATGCCCACCAACCTCAACACAGTAAATTGAGATGGTCAACATGATCAGAATCATTATGCAAATAAGGCGTTTCATAGTTTCTCCTCATATTCCGGGCTTCGGTGTAGGACCGAAGCCCGGAATAACTAATCTTATTTCATTAACATCATCTTGTGAATACGATGCGTATTACCTTGCTTGATTTTGGCAAAGTAAAGA
>CAXZAB010000067.1:0-10355 GCA_964293715.1 uncultured bacterium
CTGATTATCTGTATAGCGGCTCTGATCTGCTTGATGATGTGGGCTGGTGTAATACAGCTGGATCAATGCAGGTGGGCACCAAAGCGCCCAATGCACTTGGCATCTATGACATGAGTGGTAACGTCTGGGAATGGTGTTGGGATTGGTACGACGGCTATAGCAGCGATTCCTCCAGCAATCCGAGCGGGCCGGTAAGCGGTTCGCATCGTGTGCGGCGAGGCGGTTATTGGCAAGGCCGTGCCTCCGAATGCCGGGTAGCGCATCGGGGCTACTATCGCCCAAGCTACAGGGGTGTGTACGTCGGCTTCCGTATTTGCAGATCAGTTTTGTAATCAAGGTAGCGCAGGACGCCGTTCCTGCTGGGGAATAATTGTATATATAGCGATTTGTTTTAAGGGATGCTGTTCCGCAGGAACGGTGTCCTGTGCTACGATGAGGCTATGGAGGATTATACAGAATATCCTGAACAACCAGTATGCCTTAAATGTAAGCAAATAGAGGATATAGTTGCCATTAAAAGATATAAATGTCAGCGAAATTGATTTCGGTGACATCAAAGTATCACAATTATGTATATTTGACTTCAGGGCTTTATTGAGCAGCCAGGGATTATGAGAGCATAAATCCTCCTTTTTTTAGAAAACCTGGCTATAGCCCGGTCGTTGGACTCTCTCTAATATGACGTCCCTACAGGACTCAAGCTATTGTGTAGCCATCATTTGCTATCTGAAATAGCGTCCCCATGGGACTCAGTCTGAACGAATTACAGCGCACTTGCAGTTGGTGCATTTTTAGCATCAACTACAAGTGACAGGAGCACATGGTACAAAGCGAGATGACTGCAAAATGAAAGTAAAAAAATCGCAATTTGTCCAGTAACTGGTTACTCTAAGAATATTTGGGGCCCTCAATACAGATTTGAGGATGGAAATTAAACAAGCCTGGTGAGCCGGAATTCCCAAAATCAAGCTCTGCTGGCCAGATCAAGGTCTGATCAGAAAAGAGGAATGCCTGATAAAAGAATAACATTGACAGGATATCGAGCTTGATTAAATTATCAAAACAAGCTATACTGTGTCTTGGGAATATACATATGAGATGCGAGATGTGTAGGAATAAGGCCGTTTAGGCCAGCAAAGGAGTATGAAGAATAATGATTGAGATTTTACATAGATATTTAAGAACTAATTCCGCTTTTGCAAAAACTATTTATGAATATGTGACCCCAGCTACATTGCGCCGTGCAGGTGGTGAGCTATGAGCCTGAAAGATGCAGGAGTATTTCAAAGACTGTCTCAGGTTTTTTCTAAAGACAGCAGCAAGATGAAAGGGCACCGGAAAGTAGCGAAATATGGCCCTACAGAGCTTCCTCTGCGTGCTGAGATCCTGAGCACAGAGCAAATGGAAGTGCACGGTAAGAGCCTGGCCAATGGACACAGGCTGGGTGCGGGAAAATCCAAAGATAATCTTTTGGACAGGCTGGCAGACAATGAAAGCACGCTTTTGGAAGTGTACAATCTGTTTAGCGAAGATCTGCGCTCCGATGCCGCCATCCCTCCGGCGGGAGAATGGCTGCTCGACAACTTTTATCTGATCGAAGAGCAGATCCGCATCGCCAAAAGTCACCTTCCCAAGGCTTATAGCAAAGAGCTTCCGCATATACAGAGCGGGGCTTTGACCGGGAATCCCAGGGTTTATGACATTGCTTTGGAAATAATCTCGCATGGTGACGGCAGAATAGATCTGGAGAGTTTGGGCAGTTTTGTGACTGCCTACCAATCTGTAAGTATTTTGAAACTGGGTGAGCTCTGGGCGATTCCCATCATGCTGCGCCTGGCTTTGATAGAAAAGCTCAGACGGACCTCGGTGCGGATTGCTGCGGCCAGAGACGATAAACAGGAAGCCGTATATTGGGCAGATAAGATCAGCGAAACAGCCGCTAAAGATCCCAATAGCCTCATTTTGACCATCGCCGATATGGCGCGTTCCGATCCTCCTTTGGTGAGCTCTTTTGTGGCAGAACTGGTGCGCAGATTGCAGGGGCAGGCTCCGGCCCTGTCTTTGCCTTTGAACTGGATTGAACAGCGTCTGGCGGAATCCGCCTTAACTACGGAGCAACTGGTACGTGCAGAAAACCAGGAACAAGCCATGGAACAGGTCTCCATGAGCAATACCATTGGCAGTTTACGCGTTTTGGGCAATACGGACTGGCGAAAATTTGTGGAGTCCATGAGCAAAGTAGAAGAGATCCTCAGCCAGGATCCCTCCCAAACCTATGCCAAGATGGATTTTGCCACCAGAGACAGCTACCGTCACGTCGTGGAAAGACTCGCCCGGCGCAGCCAATACAGCGAAAGTGAGATAGCGGCACAGGCCGTGCGTCTGGCCACCAAGGGTGCTTCCAGCAAGGGTGAGACTCACAGGGAAGCCCATGTGGGCTACTATCTTTTGGACAAGGGACTTTTCAAGACTGAACATATGGGCAGAGTCCGCCTAAAATCCAACGAAACCTTGCGCAAGCTCATCAAAAGAATTCCGCTCTGGACTTATATCAGCATAATTCTGCTGATTACTCTGGCAAGCAGCTACTATTTGGCCAGGGTCTCCGCTTTGGCAGGCCTCAGGGGCTGGAAGCTGTGGCTGTTCTCCATTTTTACCGTGATCGGCAGCTCTCATCTGGCAGTATTAATTGTTAACTGGCTGGTGACCCTATTTGTAAAACCCAAGCGCATGCCCCGCATGGATTACTCCCGGGGCGTACCGGATACGGCGCGCACTCTGGTGACAATTCCCACCATGCTTACCAGTCCCAAGGGCGCAGAAAGTCTGATCAATGGCCTGGAAGTGCGCTTTTTGGCAAACCGGCAAGACAATCTCTATTTCTGTTTACTTACAGACTTTGGCGATGCCGAGGCCAGGGATCTGCCGCAGGATGATTCGCTTTTGGCGATGGCCACCACAGGCATAAATGACTTAAATGCAAAATATTCAGACGGCAAAGGCGACATCTTCTTCCTCTTCCACCGGCCCCGGCTGTGGAACTCTATAGACAAGATCTGGATGGCTTTTGAGCGTAAACGTGGCAAACTTTCTGCCTTGAACCAGTTCCTTAGGAACGGGAAAAAAGATAAGTTTTCTCTGATCGTGGGCGATACTGCCCAGCTGGAAAACATCAGATATATCATCACACTGGATACCGATACCCAATTGCCCCTTGATTCTGCCCAAAAGTTTATCGGGGCGATGGCACATCCTTTGAATAGTCCTCAGTATGATCCCGAGCTCAAGCGTATTGTGGATGGCTATGGTATCTTGCAGCCCAGAGTGGGCATCAGTATGGCTTTGGGACTGAGGACACGCTATACCGCCATGTGTGCCAGCGATCCCGGAATAGACCCTTATACCCGCGCTGTTTCTGATGTGTATCAGGACCTGTTTGGCGAAGGCTCCTTTGTGGGCAAAGGCATCTATGACATAGATGCCTTTGAACAGACTGCGGGCAATTGTTTCCCTGATAACCGCATTTTGAGCCACGACCTTTTGGAAGGCTGCTATACCCGGGCCGGGCTCCTGACCGATGCGGAGCTTTACGAAGAATATCCTTCCAGCTATTATGCCGACGTCAAACGCAGGCATCGCTGGACCCGAGGGGATTGGCAGATAGGGCAGTGGGTGCTGCCTTTTGTGCCAGATCAGGATAACCGTCTGCAGCGGAATCCGATCTCAATGCTGTCGCGCTGGAAGATCTTTGACAATCTGAGGCGCAGCACAGTGGCTCTTGCACTCACGATTATGCTGTTGGTGGGATGGCTGGCACTGGCTCAACCTATATTTTGGAGCCTGGTGGTACTCGCCATTCTGCTTTTGCCTCCGGCCCTTGCGGCTCTGGTGGGGCTGGCTCGCAAACCTAAGGATATGAAGCTGCTGGATCATCTGCGTTCCGAGCTGAAATCCGTGGGCATGAATCTTACTAATACCGTTTTTTATCTCGTTACCATGCCTTATGAAGCTTATTACAGTTCAGATGCCATCCTGAGAACCATTTGGCGCACGCATATCTCGCACAAAAACATGCTGGAATGGGCACCTTCTGCCGATACAAACATAGATGACACCAGTCTGTGGGGCACTTACCGCAGGATGTGGATATCTCCTTGTTTGGCAGTGGTCACAGGCTTTGTCCTGATCTGCTTCCAGCTGCCCATGTCCATTCTCGCCTTTGCCATTTTGGCCTTGTGGCTGCTGGCTCCGGCAGTGGCGTGGTGGTTCAGCAAACCTATTTTGGAACGCGAAGCCAGGCTGAGCGGGGCGCAGGTTATGTTTTTGCGCAAACTTGCCCGCAAGAGCTGGGCTTTCTTCGAAACCTTTGCCGGTGCGGAAGATAACTGGCTGGCTCCGGATAACTATCAAGAGGAACCGATCGCCAAAGTGGCGCATCGCACCTCTCCTACAAATATTGGTCTCTCGCTGTTGGCGAACCTGACAGCGCATGACTTTGGCGCTATTTCCACTGGCCAGCTCATAGATCGTACGGCCAAAACATTCCATACTATGGAAAACATGCAAAAGTACAGAGGGCACTTTTTAAACTGGTATGATACCAAGACTCTGGCTCCTTTATATCCGCTGTATATTTCTACCGTGGACAGCGGAAATCTGAGCGGACATCTGCTGGTCTTAAGACAAGGCCTTTTGGGCCTCATCGACGAAAAGATTGTGAACAGCAGAACCTACGAAAGTCTGAAAGATGTGCTGGCCATCCTGAGCGATGAAGCCCTTGCTGTGCCGCAGATCAAAGTCAGTCACCTATTGCCTCCTGTGCAGGAAGAAGTGGAAGCTATTTTGGAATCACCTCCCAGCTCGCCTGCGGCTGTGCAAAGGGTGCTTACCGCGCTTTTGCACAGTGCCAAAATGCTGGCCCGAAAGATGGCAAGCCTGGATGCAGACGAGGACAGCCCCTTGAATTGGTGGTCCAGAGCCTTTGTGAGACAATGTCAGGATGCTTTGGATGAATTAACTTTGTTTTCCCCGGATCTGGTGCTGGAAGGCCTTACGGCAATGCCCGATGCCCAGGTAATTCCTACTTTGAACGAGCTGCAGCATCTTGAGACAGCCCCCGGACAGAAAGCAAAAGAGAGAATTGCTCAGATCAAGGAGCTTGCCGAAAGTTGCGAAGCTTTTGCCCAGGCAGACTACAGATTCCTCTATGATGAGCAGCGCCACCTGTTTCGCATCGGATTTAACGTCAGCGAACTGCGGATGGACACCGGCTACTACGATCTTTTAGCCTCCGAAGCCCGGCTCGCCACCTTCGTGGGAATCGCGCAGGGTAAGCTGCCTCAGGAAAGCTGGTTTGCTTTGGGGCGCCTCTTGACTACTGTGAGAGGAGAGCCGATTCTGCTGTCCTGGAGCGGTTCCATGTTTGAATACCTGATGCCGCTTCTGGTGATGCCGAATTATGAAAACACCATCCTGGATGAGACCTACAAGGCTGCCGTGAGGATACACAAAGAATATGGCAAACGCCACTCTGTACCCTGGGGGATGTCTGAAAGCGGTTACAATGCCATTGATGCCCATCAGAATTACCAATACCGCGCTTTTGGCGTGCCCGGACTGGGTCTCAAACGAGGCCTGTCCCAAGACCTGGTGATCGCACCTTATGCTACCGTGATGGCACTGATGGTGATGCCGGAGGCAGCTTGCAACAACCTTCAACGTATGGAAGAAGAAGGCTTTGGGGCCCGCTATGGCTTTTATGAAGCGATAGATTACAGCCGCTCCAGACTCTCAAGAGGGCAAAAACACTCTGTAGTCCGCTCGTTCATGGCGCATCACCAAGGCATGAGTTTCCTCTCTTTAGCCTATCTGCTTTTGGATCGTCCCATGCAAAAGCGCTTTGAAGCAGATTCCAAGTTCCAGGCTATCATGCTGCTCTTGCAGGAGAAGGTGCCCAAAGCCACTGCTTACTATGCCCGCACCTCTGCCTTGGATGAACACTATCTCACCTCTGCAGCGGCAGACACGCCCATCCGGGTCTTTACCAATCCAAATACTCCCAAGCTGGAAGTTCAATTGCTCTCCAATGGCAGATATCATCTGATGGTTACCAATGCCGGAGCCAGCTATAGCCGCTGGAACGATCTGGACCTCACCCGCTGGCGGGAAGACCGCATCATGGATAACTATGGCACTTTCTGCTATATTCGTGATCTTGACTCTATGGAATACTGGTCCACATCTTACCAACCCACTCTCAAGAAAGTCAAGCATTTTGAGGCCATTTTCTCTGAGAACAGGGTGGAATTTCGCGGCAATAACCAGGATTATGACAGCCATATCGAAATAGCCGTTTCCCCGGAAGATGATATCGAGCTGCGGCGAGTGCGCATCACAAACCGTTCTAACACCCGCAGAACCATAGATGTAACCAGCTACGCGGAAGTGGTGCTGGATTCGCATGCTGCAGATCTCCAACACCCGGCCTTCAGCAAGCTCTTTATCCAAACTGAGATTATCAAACATCACAAAGCCATAATCTGCACACGCAGACCCCGCTCCGAAAGCGAGCCCGAGCCCTGGCTCTTTCACCTGATGTCTGCCCATGGGGCCAAGATCAACGAGGTTTCTTACGAAACAGACCGCAGTAAATTCATCGGCCGGGGCAATACCGTGGCCAATCCCCTGGTCCTGGATACAGCTCCGGTGGGCAAAAGTACTGTACTTTCCGGCAGCGAAGGTTCTGTGATCGATCCGATCGTCAGCATCCGCTACCAAATTACTTTGGATCCTGAACAAGCTGTGATGCTTAATATCGTTACCGGAGTAGGGCACACCCGGCAGCAGGTGATGAACCTGATGGCAAAGTATCAGGATTGGCGCCTTACAGACCGTGTTTTCGACCTGGCCTGGACGCACAATCAGGTGCTTTTACGGCAATACAATATTTCTGAAGCAGATGCTCAGCTCTACGGACGTCTGGCCAGCTCAATCATCTATGCCAATGCCTCACTGAGGGCAAGTCCCGGTGTTATTGTCCGGAACCGCAGTGGGCAATCCGGCCTTTGGGGATATGCCATCAGCGGTGATCTGCCCATTGTCTTGCTACGGATCGAAGATGCCGCCAATATCGATCTGGCGCGGCAAATCATTCAGGCCCACACCTATTGGAGCCTAAAGGGTTTGATCGTGGATTTGGTGATCTGGAACGAAGACCGTGCCGGCTACAGGCAACTGTTGCAGGACCAGCTCATGGGACTGATTTCTGCGGGCATCAAACCCAAAGTCATCGACAAGCCGGGCGGGATCTTTATCCGGCCCATAGATCAGATTACCGAAGAAGACCGCATCCTGATCAAAACGGTTGCCCGCATCATTGTTTCGGACGCTTTCGGCACGCTCACCGAGCAGGTTGATGGACGCAGATTGCCGGAGATTGTGATAGATCCCTTGAGCACCACACGCAGCAAGCGCCGTAGCTCTGTACCTTCTACCGTCATGCCCCGTTTTGACCTCTTATTCTTCAACGGACTGGGCGGTTTTACCGAAGATGGTCGCGAATATGTAATCACTACCACCAAGGATCAGCTCACACCTGCTCCCTGGGTAAATGTCCTGGCAAATCCTTTCTTTGGCACGGTAGTTTCTGAAAGCGGGCTGGCCTATTCCTGGGCCGAGAATGCCCACGAATTCCGCTTGACCCCTTGGAACAACGATCCTGTAAGCGACAACCAGGGCGAAGCCTTTTATTTGCGTGATGAAGAGCGTGGGAACTACTGGTCTCCCATGCCCTTACCCTGCCGCGGAGTCACACCTTATGTAACCAGGCACGGCTTTGGCTATACCGTCTTTGAACACACCGAACACGACATCCGCACTGAGGTCTGGGTGTATGTGGCCATGGACGCTTCGGTAAAATTTGTCGTAATCAAGATTTTCAACGAATCCAGCAGATCCAGAAAGCTTTCCGCCACCGGGTTTGCAGAATGGGTGCTGGGTGATCTGCCTTCGAAATCGGGGATGCATGTGGTAACCAAGGTAGACCGCAGCAGCGGTGCGATCCTGGCCCGAAATTCCTACAATACCGAGTTTGAAGATAGAACGGCATTCTTTGACGCAGATGATAACGGCTTTGAGACGCAGGATACCAGCCGTTCGGTAACCTGTGACCGGGCTGAATTTTTGGGACGTAATGGCCGCTTGGAAGAGCCGGCAGCGATGTCCAGAAGCCGCCTTTCCGGGAAGATGGGCGCAGGCTTGGATCCTTGCACTGCCATCCAGATGAATTTCACCTTGGAACCTGAGGAAGAGCGGGAGATCATTTTCCGTATGGGCCTGGGCCGAGATGTCAAAGATGCTTCCAAGCTCGCCAACCGCTTCAAAGGCTCAAACGCTGCCCGCGAAGCTTTGGAAAAAGTGTGGGGATATTGGAACCATACCCTGGGCACAGTGAATGTGGATACCCCGGATCAAGCGCTGAATGTGTTGGCCAATGGCTGGCTGCAGTATCAAAATATTGCCAGCCGTCTCTGGGGACGTTCGGGCTTCTATCAATCCGGCGGTGCATTTGGTTTTCGCGATCAATTGCAGGATGTATTGGCACTGATGTTTGCCGAACCTGCCCTGGCCCGCGAGCAATTGCTGCACAGCGCCAGCCGTCAATTCATCGAAGGCGACGTCCAGCATTGGTGGCATCCGCCCTCAGGACGGGGGGTACGCACCCGCTGTTCAGACGACTTACTCTGGCTTCCTTTTGTTACCAGCCATTATGTGCAAAGCACCGGCGATACGGGGGTCTTGGATGAATCCATTCACTTCCTGGAAGGTCGTGCCGTGGATGCCAATGAAGAATCCTATTATGATCTTCCCGAAAGATCAAACGAAAAAGCCAGTTTATATGAACACTGCGTCCGCGCCATAGAGGCCAGCCTCACCTTTGGCGAGAAGGGTTTACCCCTGATGGGCACAGGAGACTGGAATGATGGTATGAACCTGGTGGGCTTCGCTGGCAAAGGCGAAAGCGTTTGGCTGGGATTCTTCCTTTACGATGTCCTGATTCGCTTTGCAAAAATAGCCAGGATTCATCAAAAAGAGGACTTTGCAGAACGCTGTCTGCAGCAGGCCCAAAAACTTCGTGATAATCTGAATAACAAGGGTTGGGATGAAGACTGGTACCGCCGCGCCTATTTTGACGATGGCACCCCGCTGGGCTCAGCCACCAATGACGAGTGTCAGATAGATTCCATCTCTCAAAGCTGGTCTGTGCTATCAGGTGCAGGCGAGCCCGAAAAATCATTGATGGGCATGAATTCCCTCAATCAGCATCTGGTGAAGAGAGATCTGGGCCTGATCCAGCTCCTGGATCCGCCCTTTGATAAATCTGCCATGAATCCCGGTTATATCAAAGGCTATGTCCCCGGAGTGCGCGAGAATGGCGGTCAATATACCCATGCCGCGGTTTGGGCCGTGATGGCCTTCGCCAAAATGGGGGATAACGAGAAGGCTTGGGAACTCTTTAGACTCATCAATCCCGTAAACCACAGCAGAAACCCCAAAGAGACACAGACCTATATGGTAGAGCCTTACGTAACGGCTGCTGACGTGTATACCGTGGCCCCTCATGGTGGCCGTGGCGGCTGGACATGGTACACAGGATCGGCTGCCTGGATGTACAGGCTGATCGTGGAATCTCTGCTGGGACTAAGACTTGAGGTGGATAAACTGCGCTTTGAGCCCTGCCTGCCGGAAGATTGGGCAGAGTTCAAGCTGCATTATCGCTATTATGAAACAGTGTATCATATCACGGTTATGCAGAAGCCGGAAGAATCCGGTGAGCTGCGGATAAGCGTGGATAAAGTGGATCAGCCCCAAAAGTTTATTCCGCTCATAGACGATCGCATTGAACACTTTGTGGATGTCGTGATTCCCTTAGGGTAGCGCTTGCCCTCAGCCGGTTTTGAGAGGGCAGAAAACAGCAGACAAATTGAAACACAAGCTTATGTGCCGGTTGGAGTCAGCACTTCAACCGGCAAAAACCAACGCGATGCAATATCCAAAATATGAATTTCAAATAACCTCCACAATTTTCCATCCTCCATTTTTTAAAGTCCGTAGGACGACAAGCGTATGCTCATAGCCCAGCAGGTGACTGCTGGGGAAAAGGCCAGCGGTATCCGAGTCCGGAGGACGGCACTTGATTCTGGATTTATACAAACACGAAAAGAAGAATAAAGACCCTATTGATTTGTTGTTGAACATAGGGTGGCATCCTTCGCTGCGCTTTGGACTCAGGTATCTGCAATAATCCACCCCAGGAGCAACCTGCTGGGCTATTACTATAACAGCTGCCGTGCTCC
>CAXZAB010000068.1:0-10313 GCA_964293715.1 uncultured bacterium
TATTAAAATCGTCAAACCGATTCAGATATTGACTCGTAGGATTTTCGCCCGAGAGATTTTGTACTGGCTTTGCATCCTCTTCCTGCTTGGCGTGATTGCGAAGTTCGTTGACGGCATTGATTGCTCCTACCATGGGAGCAGCGGCAGGAGCTAAAATAGGAACAGCAGCTTTTGCTACTTCCTTGCCGACATCTTTGAGAGATTCTAGTGTCTGGTCGTCGGGTGTCAAGAAATCTTTTGCCTTGTCAAAAAAAGACTTCTCCTCGTTTTGTGGAGCTGCCTGAGTATTCGTCGAATTGACGTGCTGCTCCTTTGTCGGTTCCGTAAAAGGAATCCCCATGTTATTGCCAAACTCTGCGGCATTCTTTCCCAACTCAGAGGCCTTGAAGCCTGCATCTATTGCCGCATTGTAAAGCGATGAAATGCGTTCCGGCTTATCGATCATCTTCTGAGAGATATAATCCAGCACAAAGTCCCATCTGCCGTCTTCGACGCCTTGTTTGATCTTAGGATCTTTCCTGATGGCTTCCTCAAACTTCTGGAAAAACATCCTATCTACCTTCATCCCTTCTTGGGGGATTGCTCTTTACCTACCAAGGGATTGTACTTTTCGGCCTTGGCTTCCAGCACAATGATGGGGTGAGACAGCTCATCGAGCAAAAGAAAATCAATAAATCCGCTTGTCGATTTTTCGAAGTTATTGCCAAAATCATCGATCATCTTGTGGGTGATGGTGGTTTGGTTTTCCAGAGCGATATTGGCCTTGCCCTCTTTATCGTCAAAGAAGCGCCAGCCTGATTCTCTCAAGAGTTCGTTTATTTTGATTCTGGCTCTTGCTTCTTTACTCATGATCAATAACCGTTGGGCTTTGGGGTGAGGCGCTGAATTTGGCTTCGTCTTTAATACAGCCTTTCGCAGGATTCCGGATCTTCCCTCCTGATTCCTGGCACACGCTCTCTGCCAGGGAAAAACGGACAGGCTGTTCGGGACTGAACAAGCTGTCTTGCAAGGGGTTTGGGATATGCGAGATTAGTGCAAGCATCAAGGCCTCTACAGCTATATTTACTATATTACATGAACTTATAAAAAGATGAATCTGTCAACCTCAAAGATTTGGACTCTTTTCTAAAGATAAAAGCGGATTTGTCCAGGGGCAGGAGACTATATAGATAGTAGATGCTTGGGGTGGGAAGTTTGGTCGGACAAGCTTATGGTTTGGAGAGCGTTCTGTATGTGTAGATAGAGGTGGGGGCGATACGGAGATCGCCCCTACGTCATTTTCAATTAGTTCCCTTATTTCAGTCTGTAGCGTTTGATTCTGCGGCTGAGGGTGGATTCACTCACATTGAGCAATTTGGCGGCGTCTTTTTGTTTGCCGCCGCTTTTGCGCAGGGCTTCCACGATGCGGATTTTATCGATATCCTGGATTTTGTGTTCTACGAGGCTGCTTCTGAAGGTTTTATCCTGACGGAAGGCATGTAGATTATTTAGGATATCTTCGGTCCAGATGGGTTTGTAATAGAGGATAAAGATGCGCTCGATGATGTTTTTGAGTTCGCGCACATTGCCGGGGAAGTCATATTTATTGAGCTTTTTATAAAAGGAATCTTGGATCTGGGGTAGCTGGTGGTTGGTTTCGCGGGCAAAGTTGCGGGCGAAATTCTCCACGAAAATACAGATATCTTCCCTCCTTTGTCTGAGGGGCGGGATCACGATTTCCAGGGTGTTCAGCTTATGCAGCAGGTCCAGGCCGAATTTGCCTTTGCCCAACATTTGCAGGGTATCCTGATTTGTGGAGGCGATGATTTTGCAGAGCAGGGGCAGGGCATTTTCCCGGCCCACGGGGGTATAGGTTTTTATGTCTATAACCTGCAGGAGTTTGGCCTGAAAATCCCGGGGCAGGGCGGAAATTTCATTGATAAAGAGGGTGCCTTCGCCGGCTTTTTCGATATGGCCCTGGCGATCTTCCGACAATCCGGTGAGCTGTCCGGCAGCTCCGCCAAAGAATTCGAGTTCAAAGTGAGCGGGCGAGATCGCGGCGCAATTTACGGGTATAAAGGGGTGGTTTTTCTGAGGAGAACTGTAATGAATCATCCGCGCCAGGACTTCTTTGCCGGTGCCGCTTTCACCCTGGATGAGCACAGAGGCATCAGGGTGCATTGAGGCCAGTACAGCGCTGTCTATCACACGTTTGGCAGCATCGGATTTGCCCGTAAAGCGTTCGGCCTGACGGGTGGAAATTTCATCCACAAGCTGATCATACTTGGCTTTGATTTCACGGGAATCGCGGATAATCTCTTGCAGTTTATCATCGCTGAACTGGCTGCGACTCTGTTGTAAGTGAGTGAGATATTCTGCATTGAGTTTGTCCAACTCGCGCATTACCGCAAAGCCGCGCAGATAATCCTCACGCTTTTCATAATAAGAGGCGATATTCCGGGTAACGCGGATCAGAGCTTCCCGCTTGTCGTGCTTTTTATAGAATTGAGCGGCCCGCTTGAGGCGGTCGATAGCTTCATCGCCACGATCCAGCGAGATCAGGGAGGTAGCGATATTGGTACTGAGCTCCACCTGTCTTTCCTGATAGCCCAGACCGGTGATGATCTTTTCGGCTTTGAGCTGATAGTGCAGGGCCTCTTGGCCCAGATCAAGATGGTTCAGAGCCCAGGACAGGTGATTGTAGATATCAAAAAGAAGCTCTGGCAGATCTTGCTTTGAAGCCTGCAGAGCATCCAGACTTTTCTGATAAAACAGTGCCGCGGCCTTATAATCTGCCTCTTTGCCTTTGAGAATGGCGTAATTGAAATGTAGCCCAACTTCAAAGATGGGCAGGCGCAATTGGGCGATGAACCGCTGACCGAGATCATAAAAGTGCTCTGCCAGTTCAGGTTTATCGATCCTGGCGCAGGTAGCCACGAGCTCTATGCACAGCTCCAGGGAGCCGATGCTGAGCTGATGCTGGATGCAGACATCGTACGCCGCACTCTGATAGTTTAGGGCCAGATCGTGCTGACTGAGCATGGAATAGATCGTGCCCAACCATCTCAAGAGCAGATAGCGATAGTAAGGATGATCCGCCCGGTCTATGGCGCTCGCGATCTCTTCCACCCGCTCTTCTATGTCGATCAATTCGCGATGCAGAAAGATGATATTGGCTGCATTCACCAAGAGCTTGAGCGCTTCGTTCTCACTGTTTTTTACCCGGATAAAAGCTTCTTCAGTATAGGTTTTTTGGTTCTGGTAATCACCTTTTTTGGTATAAATTCTGATGATGGTGAGCAAATTGAGCATTTGAAGATCAAGGCAGTCTTCTTCAGCAAGCTCGTCATTGAGCTGTAAAGCCAGCTGAAGGGCATCATCCAGATGGTAAATCGTAAGCAGTGCTTTGGCCTTAGCAATGCGTATGGATAGGATTTCATCTTCGGCAAAAGCGCCGCTTTGTTCGTCTATGGCCAGATATATCACAGGATCGCGTAACATCAGCAAGATCTGATGCAGCGCGCCAGTAAGTAAGTTTTTTAACATAAGTTCATTAAACTCCTTATCGGCTGATAACAATCTGAGGGCAAGTCTGGTGTCAACATAAATCTTATGTTAAGCTGTTACTATTTTAATTCGGAGCATATTTTAGGTTATTTTGCGCACGCAGGCCATCTGGACACGGCTTTCTCTTTAGGAAAGGGACTCTGCGGAAATCATCCTTATTTCCTCATCAACAGATAGATGAAGAAGGGACAGCCTATGGCTGCGGTGATCACGCCTACGGGGAGTTCGATCCCGCTAATATTCTTCGCCAGAAAATCTGCCGCCAGCAGGAAACTGGCACCAAAGAACAGGCTGCCTGGATAGATGCGGTTTTGCTTGCTAAAGCCCAAGAGGCGCATGATATGGGGAGTGATGAGCCCCACAAAACCGATGATGCCGGCATAGGAAACCACGATGCCGATGATGAGGGAAGTAACCACGAAGATCTGTTGGCGCAAGCGATGCACCTCAATGCCCACGCTGGCGGCATAAATATCGCCACCACTCATGATGTCCAAGGCTCTGCTTTTGAGATATAACCAGATCAAGAGAATCAAAATCACTACCGAAAGCAATAAAAAGCCCCGGTATTCGCCATAACTGAAGATGCGCCCCAGATTTCCCATCAAGGTACTGAGGATGAGCACGGTGTCTTCCTGCCTGAGGTACATCATCAGCGAGATGCCGGCCGAGAAAAACATGCCTACAATCACTCCCGCGATGATCAATCTGCCCCTGTCAAAGGCGCCCCGTCTTTGGGCCAAACGCCAAACGAGAGCCATGGTGATGAGCGCACCCAAAAAACCGCCCAAAGGCATGAGAATGAAGAGTCCCATACTGGCAAAAAGGATGCTGCCAAAAGCGGAACCAGAGGAAATGCCCAGGATGTAAGGCTCGGCCAGGGGATTGGCCAACATGAGCTGATACACAGAGCCGATGGCGGCCAGGCTCATGCCCGTAACCACGGTGAGCAAAAGGCGCGGGATGCGCACCTGCCAAAAGATATTGGAGCTGGGGCTGCCCCAAAAGAGATAGAGCGCGACCAGGGCGATGCTGCCCAGGATAATCAGGCTCAAGATGAGGGTTTTCTTCACTGAGTGCGTCTTTCCCACAATTTATAAAGTTCGTGCAGGTGGATCATGCCCACAATACTGCGCGGGCCTGCCCTGAGGATGAGATCAGGATCCAGATCACCTTCAAAGAAAACCATCTGGTTTTTGATGGCGGGGACATTGCCCCAGCCTTTACGGGAGAGGATATTGCTCAGGGAATCCTGAGAATAGCAAATCATGATGTCCGGATTGGCATTGATCACATCCTCAGCTTTAACTCTGGAGTAATCACGCTCCAGAGTCTCAAAGATGTTCTGGCCGCCTGCCGTATTGATCAATTCGGCCACGAAAGAGTTGTTCGCCACACTCATCAGAGGATCGCGGTAGATTTCCAGATAAACTTTGGGTACAGGGTGGCCTTCAGCCATGGATTTGACCTTTTCAATCTGTTCTGCAAGAGACTTTACCAGCTCTCTGCCCTTGGCCTCGCGACCGATAATCCCGGCGATGCGGGTGATCTCAGTTTGCATCTCAGCCAGGCTTTTGGGGTAAGAACTCTCCACGCGGATACCGAGCTTGCGCAAATCCTCCGCGATAGCTTCCTGCTCCAAGGCACTGGTGAAGACGATCTCAGGATCCAGGTTCATGACCGATTCCATCTTGACCGCGCCAAAATTGCCCACAATCTCTTTGTCTTGGAGCTCTAAAGGATAGCTGCATTCTTGAGTAACGCCCACGATCGCATCTATTGCCCCTAAAGCAACGATGATCTCTGCGACTTCCGGGGAAAGGACCACGTAGCGGCCGGCGGAATCCTGTTTGGGACTATGGCAGCTAAACAATGTGCTCAGGATGATCAAGATCACCCCGCTGTAATATAAGTATCTCATAAAAACCTCGTAATTGTGTGTGGAATTATTGCTTTCATAGGCCGGGAATGAGGGGTTTTTGTCAAGGGGTTTTTGGGGGAGGGGGTAAAGAGGGTTGAGAGGGTTGAGAAGGTTGAGAGGGTGGAGAGGGTTGAGAGGGTTTAGAGCCCAGAAGTTGCCTGCTGGGCTATGGCGATAAACGCTGTCGGCTCCGCACTCATTGGAGTAGATCTTCCCCACCTTCAACTGCAGAAATCCGTGTAAATCCGTTCGATCCGCACCATCCGTGTGACTATTATTCCCGCACATCCAACCTAATATATTCCGTCTTAAAACTATAGCCCCCAAATGCGGGCAAGGCAGCCAACACTTCCTGATAGACGTCCAATTGCTCCATTTCACTGATATCACCGGTTTTGTAATCTATAATCCAGGCCTTCCTGGCCGCGGTATTCAGCATCAGGCGATCCACGCGGAAACTGCCAACCTCAAATTCATTGAAGATCTTGTCATAATCCGGGTCAAAAAGATGGCTGTGTTTACGAATCTCCCGGATGAGCCTGGTGAAGAAACGCTGGAGCTGATCGAGAGGCAAGATGGAGCCATAGCGGCTGATGCTTTCCCGGCGGGCGCGTTCATGCTCGTCAGGGCTGTCCGTCCTGATGAAGGACAGATAGTAATGCGCGAGGTCTCCCCACAGGGCTTGGCGCTTGTCCAGATACACGTCTTTGTAGGAGATATCAGGCAGGGCGTCTATGTCCTGAACGGCACTCCACTCCAGGCCGGAAGGTTGGGCAAAATGGAGCTCTGGCCGGGAGTACCCCTGCTTTTCTTTTTGCTCAGTCTCTTTGTCAGCAGAAGGGGCATGATGGCTGTCAAAGCGATAGATGCCATGTTCATCAGGCTCCTCTTCCCCAAAATAGCCAAGGCAGGCATTGGCCAGAATCGCAGGCAGCATCAGGGTCTCTTCATCCTGCTTTTTGTCATAATACTCAGGCCAGGTTTTAGTTCCGGAGTAGGTAAAGAGAATATGCAGGTGTTTTTTGGCACGGGTGAAGGCCACATAAAGCGTATTCAGCTCTTCCAAAAGGGAAGCCTTGTTTTTATCCTGCCAGAGCTGCGCGGCCGGCGAATGCTTCAAGATCTCTTCATAATGATAGCTGAGGGCATAGCCGGAAAGCTCTTTAAAGCCTTGATTCAGATATTCGGTAGCCCAATACAGACTCCCATCTGAGGGGTGCGCCCCAGCCAGATCATAGAGCACAAAGACGCGGTCAAATTGCAGGCCTTTGGACTTGTGGATGGTGTTCAATTGTATACCCTCATCGCCTTCCACGCTTACCTGCGTAAAGCCATCCTGCTTGGTATTCTCCTGTACATATTTCAAAAAAGTGGGGATAGATAATCCCGCTTTGGCGAGGCTCAGTTCCCAATCTTTGGCGATCTTCAGGAATGCTTCCAGGTTCAGATAATCGCGCTCGGGGAAAGCTTCGATATCCCTGAGGCAGAAGCCTATAATCTCTCTGAGGATGGTGTAGGGACTATCGAGCGACTGTCTGATAGCGAGATCCAAAAGCTCAGCCAAGGGGCCCAGGGCAGAGAGGTCTGGCTTCATAATCTTAGGATGATCCGGCTTTATAGCCTCAAATTCCGCAATACGATCGATCAAATCCTTTAGTGCGGCGCTGTCCAAAAGCAAAAAGTCTGAACGGACGAAGGCCAGGAAATCCAGCCAATCGCCATAGGAGACAAACCTCAGCCAGTTCATCAAGGCGGCCACCAAATGATGTGTGGTGATGGGCGCGCTGGGCTGGAAGATGCCGCTTTGGCCGTGTTCTTCCAGAATCAACTGCAACTCCTCCAGCTGTTTTGTCTTGCGGCAAAGGATGGCGACGGATTCCGGCTCCTCTCTATTCTCCAAAGCGGGCAGAATCATCTGCTCCACAAAGGCATTGTAGGTGTCGGACTTGCTGGTACCTAAATTAGGGGACTTATTGGTGTCCACAGTGTGATAGTAGCCCATACACTTCAGTTCGATGGTGGTGGATAGCTCGCCTATGGCGGATTGCACCTGGGGGTATTGCCAGCTCATGTTATTGGCTGAGAGATAATCATGCAGCGAGGCATCGGAAAAGGCGTGATTGATGAAGTTCATCATATCTCTGCCGGCTCGCCAGGAGTGCGTTAGGGGCTCGATCTTGACTTCCGCCAAAGAGGGGATGATGTGTTTAAGATTCAAGAGCAGATCGCGCTCACCGCCCCGCCAGCCAAAGATGGATTGCTTCTCATCTCCCACCACGATGATGCCGCCGATGTCTTTGGCACCATAGCCGGAGCAGATTTCTTCCATGATGGGGTGCAGGGTATTGAATTGGATGAGCGAGGTATCCTGAAATTCATCGATCAGCATAAAACGGGTGCGATGGCTGAGGAATTCGTAAAACTCCGTGGCAGAGCTCTCGCTGGAGAGATCAAAGATAGGCGGCTCCGGACTGAACAGCGCCTCAAAAGTGAACCAGGCTATATCCTGATAGGTCATATTTTTATAGCGGTAGATCAGTTTGTCATACTCTTCCAGAATGATCTCCCAGAGCTCCAAGATCTCATTTTGCTCGGGGATAAAATACTCATGATACAGCTTTTCACCCAAGGCGCTGAGCACTTCATCCTGCAAACCTTGAATATGATCCTGCATGTCCTTGGGCACAGAATTCTTGCTGAAGATATTGCCTTTGGCGATCGCTTTCAGCAGAGCCATAGCATCGGAAGAGCGCTTGAGCCGATCCTCTACCATCGGATAGAGCTGCGCGGGATTCTCAAAATTGCCAGGCATCAGATTGGTAAAACCTGTAAGGAAACACTTCCTGAACTCACCTTTGCCCTTGTTCTGATAGATCTCATACAGGCTCTGAACAAAACGTTGGAAAGACTGCTCAAAATCATACTGCCTGGGTAGAAGCTCGTAGCGGTTCACAGGGCAGCGACGCAGAATCAAAAAGTAGGTCCACCGGTTGTATATCAGGCTTTTGAAGAAAGTATCATAGTCGTCCAGACTGCGGCGCACTTTGCGCGAGAGCAGTTTATCCACGCGGCTGCGAAAGGCGGGCTTCATCAGGTGATTCATCAGATAAGGCAGACGTTTGTCCACCGCATCCTGATCCAGTTCATAGCTATCGATGCTACGCAGGGGACGCACGATATTGCGGAAGATACTGCTGGTAAAGCTATCTATGGTCATCACTTGCAGATTGCGTTGATCGGCGGAGATTTCCAGGAGCGCAGAGCGCAGAATGCCCTGTTCATCGATGCTCAGCCCCTTGGGATCACCGGGAACCTGCTTACGCAAATCCAGGGCCAGAGTGCCCCCGGGCTCATTGAGTAATTCCTGCAATTGGGACATAATCCGCTCTCTGATTTCGGCGGTAGCCTTGCGGGTAAAGGTAAGAGCCAGAACACAGTCCAAAGAAAACTCCGGATGCCTGCGGTAGTAGCGCAGGATCAGGCTGATATATTCGATGGAAAGACGGTAAGTCTTCCCGGTGCCGGCGCTGGCGGAGATGATGCGGTTTTGAAAATCAGTCATTGGTGCCTCCCATCAGATACAAATCGCTGCGGGTAATTTCTTGTAAGATGCCTCTGTGTGCAGCCTTTTTGGCCAGGCCATAGCCCTCTGCCAAACAGGCCTTAAGGCTCTGGCCAATCTCGCTGAGATATTGCTCGCGCTTGTTTGCCGTCACCTTGTTATCCTTGTCTATGCCCATATCCAAGATCTGCCAGAAATACGAGCTCAATTCAGCCTCCAATTGCGGATTCTCAATCAAATAGTAGAAGTATTCATAAAAGATCAGTTGATGCGCATGGGCGGCTCCGGTCTTGAAATCCAGGATGATCTTGCGGGTGGGCGTCTCGATGCGCAGGTCTGCCCTGCCACGGATCATTACCCGGTAAATCTGCTCATCATGAGAGACCTGGCAGAGTTCTTTGTGTATTTGCTCTATTTCGCTCATAAATCTGCCTTCCGGGATCAGGGTGAAGCTGCCTCTCCCCAGTTCATAGAGGAAGAAGCGACGATAAAATTGTTGCAGGGAATCCGCCAGGCACTCGCTGATGATGGCCAAAAGGAAGTCCTCATTGTAATTCTTGGGGATTTTGTAATAGAAATCCTGACTTTGGATGATCTGCTGTAAAGTGGTGCGCAGCCTGTCCTTGTCGGCAAAAAGCGGGGCCAGAGCTTCTACATTTTCGTGCCGGTGGGCTTCCTCGCCCAGAACCTCATTAAAATAGTAGTGCATGAGGGTGCCAAAGAGGCTGGGGCTGATGCTTTCAGCCATTTCGGCTTTGCGGGGATTGAATTTGCGCAAGGCCCGGATGTACCAGGCGAAGGGATTGTTGATCAGCAGGCCCAGCTCATAGCTATTTTGCCTGATCTCGCCGGACTTGCCAAAATCCCGCTGGGGCTCGGCAGGCAGGCGGAAGAAATCCGCGTCAGAGCTATTGCAGAAGATCTCAGAGCTGCCGATCCTCTGTTGCAATAGGTCTATCTGCATATCCTGCCAGAGCTTAAAAACATGTCCAAACGGTATGAGCGGAGCTTTTATTTCCCGGATATGCTCCGGGCAAATCTGTTTCAATTCCCCGATAAAGCTACTGGGCTCAATGCTCTTTTCAGCATTTTGATAGGTATAGATGCTCACCTGACGTGCTGTAAAGACCATCCGGAAGAAGTAATAACGCTCCCAAGACCTGATGATTTCATAATTGAGCAGTCCCAATCTGGCCCGTTGTGCTTCATTGAGCAGCCACTCCGCTCCCGGAGATTGGGGCAAGATCCCTTCCACCATCTGCAAGATAACCAGGTTGTCCTGCC
>CAXZAB010000069.1:0-10260 GCA_964293715.1 uncultured bacterium
GCGCTTTGGCACTTATACAGCCATCACCAGGAAAGCTATTAAGTAAAATCCACAAGGTTGGGGTAATTTCTCAACCTTGTTTCTTATATCCCTTGAAGGCCCCTGTGCAGGCTTTCATCTTACACAATATATACTTAAGGCTGATTGTGGACACCATAAAACAGCCAAGTTCAATGAGGATCGGAATATAAAAATATGTCAAGTATTATTATCTTATAAAGGAAGGTTTTTCCTTGTCTTGCTTGGGAGCTATATCTGCTATGCAGGGCAGGGCTTTAGTTAGCGGGTTGTGGACGGATTTCCACCATAGACCGGAATCATCTAAAAACAGGTTCTTTTGCAAACCGAGTGGGTAAGTCATCAAAAGGACTTGAACGAATATACCGGATATTCCCCTTGGTCAAGGCAGCCTTGTTTGACGTGAGCCGCATCAAATCCGAGACTCTTTCTTCCAAGCTGAAAGTTCACAAGGGAGCAGGGCAGGAAACCTTCTCTATACTACTTCGTCAAAACCATTTTCCGTGCTGTGCTCTTCCCCTCAAAAATCAGGCGAGAGAAATAGATTCCGCTGCTCATGGGCCGGTTTTTATCATCGGTACCGTTCCAGATTACGCCGTGTCTTCCGGGGGGATAGGACTCATCTGCCAACAAGGTCTTTACCGCCTGCCCTTTGAGATTGTAGATCTTGATTACAGGCACGCCTGCTTCGGGCAGACTAAAAGCGATGGTGGTGCTGGGATTGAAGGGATTGGGATAGTTCGGTTCCAGACGGGGTCTTGCCACTGGGCCGGGCACGGGTTCATCAATATTAGTGAAAGCGCTGTTGACAAATGTAGCCCGTATGTCGAAGTCAAAATTATAATCTGACATGCTGTTACGGTTGTCGCTTGTAGCCCGTATTTCGAAGTCCTCGTCATAATCTGACATGCCGTTACGGTTGTCGTTCCAACCCACAAAGCCTTGATTGCCGATGGTGGCGATTACAACGTTCGCTTGATGACGAGGCGCACCACATAATAGCTGCGGCAGTGATCCCGTTAGTTCTCCTTCGGGGCTTATCATGCGATAGTAAAGGTCGCTGTGCTGTTGAATAACGCAGATATAGGAATCGTCGGCATACTTGCCCAAGGTGCCCCAAAGGTCAGGGTCTGTGCTGATCACTACGGGGTTATCATCCGGGCTGGTTAAGAGCTCGCCGCTTGAGGAAAGCTTATAAAAGTGGATTTTCATATCCTGTGAATAGCTATCGACTCTTCCCAAAGTTAGGATTCCAAGGTTGGGGCTGAAATCTACGTCCATGATCTTTTCGGAGGATGATACTGATGGCAGCTTTACTCCTTGATCTGTCCAAAGCCTTTGTCCGGCTGGATTTATCTTTTGGATGCGGTAACAAGCGGGAAGTGTTCCAGCAGCATCCGCAAAGATGATGCTCACCAAGTTTTCACCTTCCAAACCGGATACCAAATCTGACTCGTGGGGATAACCTTCGTCAACAATGACACGCATTCCGTAGGGATCCCAACCTGCTGCACCATCGCCATTAGCATCAACTCGCAGCACCTTGTGATAGGATCCGGGAGTGCCGATTTGAACGTGTTTCCACTGGTAATAGCTGCCATGCAAATCGTCTATTTTGATCCGCGAATCTGCCGGAGCGGCTACAATGAGTCTGCCGCTCTCACCCCAGACTTTCTCGCCGTTTACAATGCGCTGTCCCATGATCTGATAATAATTGCTTCCTTCCTGCCAGCCCAAATAGGCATCTTCATCCACGATTCCAAGGTGAACCTGCTCCCATATTTCGTCAAAATCGGAAATCATAATTTCTATACCTCTTCCAGGAAATTCAGGGTCTCCAAAGGCATCCACTTTTTGCAAATACACCTTGGTCCTGAAGTCTGGGCCCTGCGGAGAACTGGCGCAATAGAGCAGGTACACAGAGCCATTTGCAGTTTTTTTAGCAGAGATCAATCCTTCCTGATCGGTTTCATCCGGATTCAGGGCTCTGCCATAATCTTCCAGAAGAGTAGTCATGTTTTGGGTGACGATTTGATAATAGACTTTGAAATTTGTTCCCCTAAAATCAAACCATGTAGTGAAATAGCTGTCTTCCAGGGGAATCGAATGGGTTAGAATTGCCCAACTGGGTATTCCCTGAATCAAGGCTATATCGCTATCGGAGTATTGCACATTGCCGCTCACAGACACTACCTGGCGGTAGATCTGTGCCGTGTTTGGGAAATCAAGATTCTGCCAGAGGAACAAGGCTCCGTCCGAATAAGGGAAGATCATCGGAGGATCATAATTTGTGTCCCTGGAAGCCAAAACTACACCGCCGTCTGCAAAAAGCATCTCCCCATCGCTGTCTAAGGCTTGAGTTTTGATCTGAAGTCCATTTTGGTTTTTTTGAGAGACTATATTCAAGTTCCAGCTTAGCCAGACAGTGCCATTGGTGTGAGTACTTAAAGAAAACCTAGTTGTCCAATTAAAGGGTTGGTTACTCTGAGTGATGTTCCGACGCCAGAGAGTATCGAGGTTTGGGTCCAGCTTGGTCACTACAAATTGCTTTTGATAGCTGATAAACTCGGCCCAAGCCAAATAGACATCTCCGGAGGGGTTTATGGAGGTTAGTATAGAATCAGACGCTTCAAGATTTGGCGGTAGGATCGTGAGGTAAGAACCGGAAAGATTTCCCTGGTTGTCCATCAACTGTAACCGCAATACTGAGTGGTAATCTGAGGTCTGGCTAAGGTTAATGACAGTAATCAGATATCGACCACCTGTAGTCGGCAACCAGCTGGAGTATCCGCTGTGTTGGGCATGCGGGGGGAGCAAGGGGTTTGTGCCCATAATGCTTCCAGAAGCTGAAATGCGCAAATAATTGTAGCCTCGCGGGAATGAATTGTAAAAACGCAGCATCACCCCACCCTCGCCATCGGCATAAGCATCCCACAGCGTGCGATAATTGGGGCTATCCTGCTGGTCAATAATGTGTTCTGCCGGCCAGAGCGGAGCCCCCAGGTGATTGTAGCTTTGGCCGTAAAATGGCGTACTCGTGGTGAGCTGATACAGCACATAAGCCCCACCAGCAGTATCCGGTACCAGGCTCACTTCCTTGAAGCTACCAGGCACCTGAATCACCTGTACACCACTATCCTGCCAAAGAGCCAGGCCGTCCGGGGATACTTTTTGCAGCCTCAGAGTTTTGGCCGTATCTTGCTCATACACTTTCACGAGCATGAAAAAATTGCCATCGGAGGCAGGAACTACGGCTGCCAATCTTAGGTCTGCTGATTGGGAAATAGGCATTGTGGCTTGGTCCCACATCAGCTCTCCCAAAGCATTGATCTTTTGACAGAAGACATTGTTGTATCCGGAGTTGACACGGTTCCAAAAGATAAGTTCACAACTGTCCTGGGTAGCGACGTGGAAAGGGTGCAGGCGGATATCCAGAACTGGACGCAGTACTGTCTCCTCTGCGCTCAAGCTCGTGATAATCACAAGAATAAACAGTAAAAGTGAGATCTGCTTTTTCATGGCTTCCTCCATATTTAGCTTTGGTAAAGATAAATGATGCAATTTTCATACCTAAATCTGTAATGTTTTTGTAGGAGAGGATGTTATAGAAGACATCCTCTCCCTTCCAACAAGTATAAGCAAGGAAGCTGGGTTTAATGCAGCAACAGCATCTTCCCGGTCTTCCTGTAGTTTCCCGTCTTAAACCTATACAGATACACTCCGGCCGGCAGAAGCAAACCTTTCTCATCGTGGGCAGAGAAGCCGATGCTGTGCTCTCCGGCTTTGGCATCGCAACGTAGTGTCTTCAGCAGTCTTCCCTTGAGATCATAAATCTCCACGCTTACGGGGCCAGCTTCTTTGAGGCTATAGTGAATCTCGGTGGCCAAACGGAAGGGATTGGGGAAATTCCCCTTCAGCATCGTAAGGGCAGGAGCCTGAACCTCGTCCAGCAGGTTTACGGGCACGAGGTCAACATCCAGCGTGAAAGTTTCCGCAGGCAAGATGGTAATGCCGCTGTGGGACTGAGTCTTGTATTCTGATGCAGAAATCGTGACCTCATGCACTCCGGGGAACAGAAAGAGTTCATACCAGCCCAGCTGGTCTGTTTCTGTGGAATAATCTCCTACCGATACCGTTGCTCCGGGCACGGGCTGCTGCTCTTTGCCGCGGACGGTGCCGCAGAGCGTTCCGGAAATAATCTGGTTTGAGAGGATGTTTGTAAAGCTTGGGGCTGAGGGCTGATCTGTGGTGTACAGGGCTTGCACGGCCCAGCGGTAATCTCCCGTGGGGATGTAGATCCAGAGCGAATCTGAAACGCTCAATTGGGCAGCAGGCAAGGTGCACAGCAGGTTCCATTGGGAGGGATCGTCCTCTGCCCCCAATGCCATTCTGGATACAATGTAGCCTTCCAGGGCACGGGAAGAGGGGCTGTGGGCGCGCTGGGATCTGGTAGCAGGGCCCGGGGCTGCCTTCGAGATCATGATGGTCGGGCTTGCAGCAGTCCAGGAGATCTCTGCAATACGGGTAAGGATGTCCAGGGTGGCGCTTGCTTCTCCAGGGGGCAAGATAGCCTCCTGCAGCAGGAGGTCTCCCATTGTGTAGTCTGTAGCGCCCAGGGTGATGGTGCCAGCAAGGGGCTGGTATCCTGGAGCGCTGACGCTGTATTGATATTCGGCCATTAGCAGCACGCTGGGAAATTGGAATTCACCGTTGGCGATGCTGGTGGTTTGATAGTTTTGATCTCCACTCAGACTGATGGTTGCGCCTGTTATACCGCTCATGGTCTGGGAAGCGAGAACTCTGCCGCTCACTGTAATCAGCAGATCATCTCTGTATAAAAAGGTGGTATTGGGGTACTGACCGGAGCGGATAAAGCCGGCGGTAGGAAGATTTTCAGGATCATAGCTTACGGTATCGCTTTGGATCTTGCGGGAGCGGTTTATACCTTCAGTGGTGCAGAAAAACTGATTAAAAGCGGAGAAATACTCAGTATCCATGGGGCGTTGCACCATCATCACCAGATTGCCTTCCTGATAAGGGAAGGGAGTATCAAATCCTATCTCCAGGGCATGTGCCCCCGGGTGGAAGTCCTTGAGTCCGTCATAGACAAGGCTCAGTTGGCTGGGTGGAATCCACCCTCCAGTTAGATCATCGCTATTGGTGCTGCCCAGCCAGATTTTTATCGGCTTTTGCAGCAATTCATCCATGAAGCGGTATTGCCAGATGATTCCTGTAATATAGCCGTCCAGTCCGCTCAGCTCTGCACTTTGGTAGATGGTTTCATATACGGAATTGCGATAATTCATGGCCACTGGCATTCTGGATACTTCGTTTCCGTTTCCTGCCTGGACGCCGCGCAATCCCCGGCCGGACAGAGCCAAGCTGTGCTCCTGGCGCCGGGCTGGTAAGCTGTCCGAGATGTTCAGCACTGCTTCCTGTACACCGGGCTGCTGTGCAGTGAGACTGATAAAGAACTGGAAGCTTGCTCCGAGGTCCAGCTCCAGGGGCAGCGTTTGATCATAGGACAGGGTAAAGCTGTCACTCCCGCTCAGAGATAGCGAGGCGAGGTTGAATGAACCAGCTCCGCCATTGCTGATCGTGTATGTTTTGGTGACCGTTTGGCCCAGAAGGACATCGCCAAATTCACCATCGTAGCTGGTAAGATGAAATTGTGGCGCACCAAAGCGGGGCTGAGTGATGAACTTGGTTTTGGGGAAAGTCACACTTGCGTAGCCACCTACAGGTGATTCTGGTAATATATAGTCCGTGCTGGAGGAGATCGTCCAGGCGCGCTGTGCGAGTCCGTTTTGACAGCGGAAGTTGTTCGTCTGGGTATTAGTTTCTGTATCCAGAGGCCGATAGACCAGCATCACCAGATTCTGGTTATCCAGGTATAAAAAAGGCTCGGGAAAGTCTATGCTGATGGTGTTCTGTCCGCTGGGATAATCCACGTTTCCGCTAAAGACCAGGCTCAGCTCTGTGGAGGGAATGGGGCCACCGGCCAGATCAGGCAGGGAGGTGGTTCCCATCCAGATCTGGGTTGGTTTGGCCAGCAGATTGCTGCTGAAACTATTGAAAAACTCTATCCCCTGGATCTGCCCTCGGAAATTATCCAGTTCCTGCGGATAATACAGGGTCTGATACCAAGATGACTGATGACCGAAATAGATCGGGAAATTATTGAGTATATTTCCGCTGCCGATCAGAATATCGTCATGCGCCTGGCAGTTAATGCTGGCCTGAAAGCTTTGCTGTATTGGGTCTGTCTGCGGATCCAGGATATAATCAACCGTGATGGTGCCAGGAATGGCTTGGCCATCAGTGGGCGAGTAGCAAAGCTTGAAAAGCAGCGTTTCAGCACTATGCAAAAGATGGGGCAGTGGGGGAAGATCTGTCAGTTCCAAGGCGGGATTACCGCTGAGACTGAGATCGGCTATGCTCAGGATTCGTCCGCCAATATTGTTGATCGAAATGGTCTTTTCTATCCTACCCCCGGCAACGGAAACAAAGCCCAGCTCTTGGGGTAAAAGCTGAAATTCCGGAGCGCCTATTGCCGAGGCTACTACGAATTTGGTTTTGGGGTATAGGTTCGTGGCTGCACCGGCGAAAGAGATATTGAGGGGATCGATCAGATTGTCGTGTTCCAGCAAGTATCTGCTCATGTTTTCGCTTCCGATTTGATGGTAAAACCTCGGGTAATTGGTGGGAATCTGTGCTTCCCAGGCCTTGTAGGCCAGCACCACCAGATTGCCGCCCGGGTGCACATAGGGAGTAGGAAAGATTAGCTCAAGTTCGTAGGAACCTGCTGCAAGGGTTGCGATCCCGTCAAAGACCAAGGTTAGCTCAGAGGCAGGAATCCAGCCAGGGCTGAGATCGCTGGAGTTTGTGTTTCCCAGCCAGACTTTCATCGGCACGGCAAGGGAGGCTGAAGCGGCCATATGAAAGAACTTCAGGCTGCTGATGACACCGGAAAAATGATTCATTGAGGCAGCGCTGTGCACGCTCTCACAGAGTGAGTTCTTGAAGTTCAGGCCAAGGGGCCAGTGTTCTGCTGTGCCGCCCTCTCCCAGGGTGATCGTATTGTTTGCATTTACTGCGAGGGGGATTTGCAAATCCTCTCCCCCCGGGGTCAGGTCGAGGGAAATAGTGGCGTTGTGGGCGCCTGGACTGACCGGCTGGCAACGGATGTCGACCTGTGCGGAATGTCCCAGTTCCACGCTAAAGGGGAGAGTGGGCAAGGCTTCAAGAACAAAATCCTCAGTGTCACTGATACTGATTGCATTGATGAGCAGCGTTCCCAAGCCGGCATTGCAGATCTTGAAGCTCTGGCTGAGATAGCTGCCCATGGCAAGCTGGCCAAAATCTCGAAAGCTTGGAAAAACCAAAATTTCCGGGACCAGGCTGAGAGGGCTGATTTGCAGGCCCAGCTTTGGGTAGATTGCGCTGAGGAGATTGCCAGCTGGATTATCCACATCCAGCTCATTCCAGTCACCGGCATATCGGGAGCGGTCTGCCAGATCGCTTTGGCAGCGGAAAAACTGACTTGATCCATGAAAAGTGAATTCCCAGGGACGTTGGATCATCAAGACCAGAGAGCCATCACAATATTTGAAAGGCGTGTCCAGCGGGATCGAGATCAAATGCTGGGCGCTGGGAAAATTGAGCTGACCGTCATAGACTAGATTCATTTCAGTGCTCGGAATCCAGCCCGGGCTCAGGTCGTTCCTATCAGTCATTCCCAGCCAAATCTTCACAGGTTGATCCAAGATATTGCTGTTAAAATCATACTGCAATTGCAGTTCACTGATCTCGCCCCAATTTCCCACTTCTTCTCTGTGATAAAGGGTCTGAAATAGAGCAGCCCGCTCGCCAAAGTTTATGGGAATATTGCTGGGTGTGCCGCCGGAACCAATGCTGGCCTGATAGGGAAGATGTGCCAAGACCTGCACCGGTAGCCAGGGGTTTTGGCCGTTTGATGGGTTGGCGCCCTGTGGGAGCAGTACATTGGCATAGATGCTGTCTGCTCCAGCTATCTCGGGAGTCCAGATCAGCGATACCCGGGTAGTGGCCCCGGGCTCCAGAGGCGGCCCCGAAGCCGTATCCAGTAATTGATGGGAGGAGCTAAAAAGCTGAACGGTGTAGCCGGATTGACTTTGATAACCTTGGTTTTCCACCCGGACTGTGACCTGTGCGGGGAAGCTCAGGAAAGGGCTGGCGGAGCCACTGACCGTGGTGGTGAGATCTGCAGCATGAATCTCGATGAGCGTAAAATCGTCTATACCAAAGCCACCGGAAGAGGATTCATATTTGCGAAATGCCAGAAAAACTGTTTCGCCCAGGTAGGGCAATAGACTGAGGCTGCGCTTTTGCCAGGAGCCTATGCTGCAGGTATAATCACCCAGTTCCACGGTGAAGTCGCTCAATTCACGCCCCGTGGTGGAGAGCATAAGCTTGTATGAATGAGTTGAGCCCGCTTCACTGATGCGTTCCCACCATTCTAACAGGACATTTGCGTCTTCGAGGCAGATGGGTGGGGAGATCATCCAGTCATTGTGAAGGCCAGAACCCAGGGCAGCCCACGGTGCCGAGTGGGTGGGAGAGATACTGCCACCGCCTTGACTCCAGGTATACAGATCACCATCGGTATTTACTACCTTCCAGTCTAAGGGTGCGGGTGGAAAACCTATCCAAGCATCGTCAAAATCCTGCACGTGAGGAAAGCTGGAGATTAGCGAATCCGGTCGAACCTGAAAACTCCAGAGCGGGCAGTTTGCTGCATCTCCAAAGGCATTGTAGGGAACCACCTTCCAGTAATAGGTAGTGCCAAAACTGAGCGAATCCGGCACGTAGGAGAGTACAGGGCCGAGATCGGCCACATAGTTTGGTGGCGTTTCCTGGCCTAAATAAAGCTTGTATCCGCTGGGATTACAGCTCCCGCGAGCCCAGCGTAACACGGATTGCTGCTGCACATTTTGTTGCCCGTCCGAAGGATAAGCCGGGGAAGTGGGATAGGGTAATCCGTTGCCCGAATAAGGATTGTAGGTTACCTGAAGGTCCGGACGGTAGTTGCTCAAGGTGCCCTCGCCCAGAGGAGGGGCATAGGATTGAGTCCAGGTTTGGTGATAAATAAGATTAGAATTCCAGAAAAAAGTGGCCTGCACCGCAGCTCCTGTGTGATTGCCTCCTGCATTTCCGGATCCATAGCCACCGAAATTTCTCTCAACCAATACCAGCAAGGCCTGGCCTTCATCGATGCGGAAGCTCTGATCAAGCGTGAAAGTATTCCAAGCTCCGGCCTGGGTGCCGGCATGCACCCCATCATAAACCAGGGAGGCATCGCTGATCATCTCTGCCCAAGTGCAGGCGGTAAGTATCGTTATGCTGCTGCTTTTCAAATAGATGCGGGTGGGTACGACAGCAGTGGTGGCGATGTTACAATACCAAGCTAGCGCCTCGATCTCAAGATTATCGTCTCCCAGATTGGCATCGGTGTACAGACTTGCGCTGCGGATATATCCGTGGTAGGAGCCCAAAGGAAAATTCTGCTGGGAACTCCCGGTCCCGATGGTTAAAATCTCTGCTCTGATAAGCAGTGTGCACAATAAAAGAGAAGCTATGCAAATTGATCTCTTCATTTTGTCTCCTTAGTGTGGAGTGTTTTTGCGGGCTGTGACCAGCTCAGATCTTAAAACAATGATTTTAATATTCACAACCATTTAACGCTAGCGCTACGATACTTTCTTAAGAAAAAACGTCAAGATATTTATTCCAGAATTCCTGCAATACTCACCAAAGACTGTTCAATTCCTCTCCCCAAGTCACGCTACTTTCTTTACACTTTAAGGTGAATAAGTGGTCAGAATAAGTGCTCAAGCCTATTCCAATCCGTATTATCCAGGCATAATACCTGCAAGGCGGGAACAGGGCGCTATTTTAGACATCAATTTGGGATAGAGGGGCTTAGCTGCTTAGTTTGAAAGAGAGCCTTGGAGTTCAAAGTGCCGCTAAACTTATGGTAAATTGATAGTTAGCTTAGGCACTTTGAAATCTAAGACTCACAGCTTTCATGTAAACAACACAGGAACATTCACTGTTTTGCATGATAAACTATTCAAAGGCGCCATGTCAATTCTGAGGAATGGATTGCAGACGTCCCCGTCTGCAGAGCAGGTGCCGTGCTCCTTTTCATCAAGCCCGGTTCCCCTTGGTCAAGGCAGCCTTGTTTGACGTGAGACGCATCAA
>CAXZAB010000070.1:0-10195 GCA_964293715.1 uncultured bacterium
TGTATTATTATCACCCCATCAAACACTGTCTCATCCTCCAAGATGAGAGCCCGGGGGTTCAGACTCAGATCCTGGAAGGCTGTTTCAGCCAGGAAATGATCAAGGTCTCCGCTGTGAATTTCATCTATACAGCTGTCCCCTACCGCACCACCTGGCGCTACGGTCAACGCGGCTATCGCTACATCTATATCGATGTCGGACACATAGGCCAAAACCTCAGTCTGGCAGCTGAAGCAATGGGCGCAGGAGCTTGCATGATCGGCGCTTATCTGGATGAAGCTTTGAATAATGTCCTCAAAATCGATGGCACTCAGGAATTTGTTATTTATGTGGCGGCGGTGGGGAAGAAATAGGCAGTCAATTGAGAATTGAGAATGGAAAATTGAGGATTATTGGAGGTGGCTGAGCTGTCCTGATAATGGTGGAATTGAGAATTGAGGGGGCTAAATGAGAATGGAGAAAGACACGATGGCACGCTGGATTCGATACGTCTCGTGTCGAGTAAGGCCGCAGACCTTAGAAAAGGCTCATTATCCCGGTTCAATACCTTATAAAAGCGAGTCCTGTAGGAACGCTATCTCAGATAGCAATCTACGGCTATACAACGGTTTTAGCCCCATCGGGACGGTAATTTAGATAGCACCAACGGCCACAACTAAAAACAACACTGCAATACGCTGTGAATATCCTTCATCTACCCTTTCCCTGATAATCCGTGCGATCCTTGTGATCTGTGAGAGACTTTTTGCACAAGCCCCGAAGCCCTAATCGACAAAAGACCCCTTATGGAGCCTCGATCCTAAACCCTTCGCTGTGCGCGGTGAATTCCGGGGCATACATACATTGGATGCTGGCAATGCCATTGGCATAACTGCCCTTGATATTCACCCGCAGGGGATACTCAAATACGTAGCTGCCTTTGCGCAGGTATTCTATGAAGAAATTGGTGGCAGCATCACCGGTGGATTCATAATAGCAGATGCCATCCTGGCGTTTGGTACGGGACAGCACATTTAGCGGTTCCAATCCGGAGCCTCGCAGATCTTTCAGATGCAGATACTCCAGGTCCCTATCGGTGCTGAGTTCCAGGCGTACCACTATTTTATCGCCCACTTTCAGCTTTGCTTTGGGCGTGATGAGTTCCAAGACCGGGCCTCTGGGAGAATTGCGTTCTACAAAGAGCTGTTTCCGCAGCTTTAGCGGTGTTTCCGCCGGAGTTATATTGTCCAGATCTTCAAAGTATTGCCAGTAGAGCCCTCCCCAACTGGGCCCGGGATTGGGGTTTCGAACGCTTATTTCAGCCCTGCGAGGGGTGATTTCAGCGCTGCCGATAGCGGTTTTAAAGTATCCCGTTCCAGCTTCCACTTGCCCTTCTAAATCACTGTTGGGATCCAGCTCGATTCCTCCCCAAGTGATCTCTGCCAGGCTTTGGGAAGGCAGCCAGGATTCTTCGGTCAGCAGCAAGACATAAGCTGCTTCCGCAGTGGCGGTTGAGCTATTCCAGTGATTAGTTTGCTTGTTCTTCAGCAGCCAGGTTTTGATGCCATTTACCCTTTCGGTATCGGAGGCCACTTCATAATAGAGCTCAGCCAGCAGTGCCATCGTCTGGATCGGAGCCTGATACCAGAAATAACCCGGGCGAATCTCTTCCCACCAAAGTCCCAGTTCTGCATCCTGCGAAGCCCGCTCGTTTAAGGAGGCTATGATCTTCTCAGGAGTGGTCTTTATTCCGTCCCTGTGTCTGGCCAGGGCGATGAGGGACTGCGCATAAATGCTTTTATTCATCCAATAGAGATCAGCCTGTTGATTGAAGTAGGCCACCGCCTCTATAGCTTTGCTATTCAGCGGGATATCGGGAAAGAAACTGCGCGTGTAGAGGTAGTGGAGGGCAAGATAATCCAGGTTATCATTTTCCAAAGGTTTGGTGGCTTTGATTTCCTCATAGAGCGCTGCGATTTTACGGTCCAGATAGGTGCAGGCCCGACTCATCACTTCCCATTTGCGGCTATAAGAATCTTGGGTTCGAACCCCCAGCTTCCGCAAATGGCCAAATCCCGCCAAAATATGCTGGCTCACCCACCAGGAATCGTTCATTCCGGGAAGCCAAGGCCAGCCTCCGTTTGACATTTGATTCTGCTGCAATTTGGCATAATCTCCGTCAAAGCGGCTACCCAGCAGCTCAGGATCAAAGAGCTTCCCCAGACGCTGCTTACTCAGCCCTTCGCTTTCTGAATCCAGCACCCACGGGGTTTCCTGCAGAACGATGCTTTTCAGTTCCTGGTTCTTTTCCAGGTTTGAAAGTAAGGCCTGAGAACCAGGGGTGTTTTTCCAGGCTTCGAAGACGGACTTGATGGCAGGCTGGGAATTGGCAACATGTGCGGCCAGAGAATTCGCATAAAGCCGGCTGAAAATCTGGACATTGTTTTCATCGAAGGACTCCATGAGGTAGGGCAGGCTTTGCAAGGCGTACCAAGACGGATTGGAGCAATACTCCAGGCTCAGCCGGTGATGATGAAGGATGGCCGATCTGCTGCTCTCTCTGAGCTTGGTAAACACAAAATCCCTTCTGCTGTTTCCTGGCACGGGCAAGGGCAGACTTTCGGTAACCAGGATGCGCCTCGAAAGAATGGGCAGGGTGTTTTCCTCACCATCGGAGAAATCCCCTGCTTTTGCCAAAATGCGATAATTCACCGCTGGGATGCCGCTGGGCACCTTCAGAATCCAGGAGAGCGAGCTGCTTTGTCCCTTGCTTACCGTAAAGGACTGAGCTTTAGAATTTAAGCCGAAGAGGCCATCCACCGACAGGGATGTAAGGGCATCAAAAAGCTGCAAGCTACAGAAGCCTGTATGCTCCCCAGCATCCAGTGAGCTCAGCTTGACGCTGAAGACCAATTCATCACCTTCCCGCAAAAATCGGGGCGGATTGGGCTGCACCATCAGCGGCTTTTGGGAAACGGCAAAGCTTTCGGTGTAGCCCACCTGCAGGTCTTTGCCCGAGGCCAAGGCCCTGAATTTCCAACGCGTAAGCGATTCGGGGACGGTAAAGCTGAATTGCAGCTCACCCTTATCGTCAGTGATCAGGCTGGGATAATAAAAGGCAGTCTCGGCAAAATTGCTCCGCGGTTGAACGCTGGAGAGCTGTTCCACTAAGGTTTTCTCAGCCCCTGAACCCAGGTTATCGGACAGTACAAGCTCATCCTCCAGAGGAACTATCGCAGACATGCAAAACACGGCATCCTTGGGTATGTCATAGAGATGCAGATCGTAATTTTCCCACATAAATCCGTACCAGTTCAACATGGCATGGGAACGGGCAGGATAGCGCCAGTTAAAAGGCCAGGTGTCCTGCGGACGGCTTGGCTTTACGAAGTCCTTATTTTCCCAGCTATAGTAGGGCTGCAATTTGCCATAATAATCTGAATTCCACTCCGACTTGGTAAAGGCGTCCAAAGAGGCATCGTACATTGAGGCCAAGACTTCTGCCTGGGCAGCTTTTCCGGCCCAATCTTTCAGCTTTAGCCGCCACTCTTCTTTCTGCCCGGGAAGCAGTTTATCCCGGAACGTGCTGTACTCAAAATGCAGCTTTTTATTGCTCCAAGGAACGCTGATTTCCTGCCGATGCAAATACATCCGGCCATCGATCACATAGCTGAGATGCAGGTAAAACCCGCCGCGATCCGTTTCTGTCACCGGGATCAGGATTCTCTGATATTCACCGTTTAGCGTGATCCGCCATGATCTGAGAATTTGATAATCGTTTTCCACCTCACAGAGCACAGACACATGGGGATAGCTACTGCCGATGAGGAGCTCCGCACTTTCGCCGGGCTCGCAAATCACCTTTATTGGCACTATCCAGGAAGCCAGCGGATAGGGCAGAGTGGAGGTGCTGGAATTGAAAACCGTAAAATACTTGTAAGCCGTCACTTCGCTCTGCTGATAATGGGCGCGAACTTCCAGCCTGTAGGCTCCGGGTTTCCACTTTTGGATGTCTTTCAGCGTGATCTCAGCCATAACTGCCGTATCAAACTGACCGCTAAATACCGTTTGCAAAGGGCTCCAGGTACTCAGATCGTCCTCATCGCCATAGATGTCAGTGGGGAATAGCTTCAGAAAGTCCTGCCGTGATAGCTGATTTCGCTTCGGAGCGGGCCATAGCCTTTCTTTTTGAATATGATCCGGAGCTTCAAGCTGACAGATAGTGATAGTCCCCTGGGCGGCAATAGCTTCTCGGTGCAGATTGCTTATATTGAGGGGGATGGTCAAGTGCTTCGTCAGCAGATCTACATTCTCTGGCACTTCAGGATCCAGTAGCAAATCCTGATCTCCGATCTCCAAATCCAATACCGCACTGTGAGTTTCACCACTTTGGTCGGTGACATCCACCGAAATGCTAAAAGTGAAATAGGGATTTTGCCGAGGATTCAATCCCGCTTCGCCACTGGGTAAAAACGTGAGGGTAAATCTACCCTGGGCATCGGTAATGCAGGATCCCTGACTGATTTCTTTTTGGGGAGTATCAGGAGGCTGTGAACCCCACCACCAGTACCAGAAGGGGTATTTGGCCTTACGCTGAACCCGATAGCGCACCAGGGCATGATCGATGGGGAATCCGGCATAAGCCTCGGCCAGGCCAGAAACCGACAGTTCCTGGTTCAGTTTATAGCTTTGGGTGGGTTTATCTATGGTGACTTCAAATTGTGGCCGTTTATACTGCTCGATTCTGATTTCCTGATATGTACCCAAGGCATAGATGTAATAAGTACCGGTGAGCGCGCCTTCAGGAGCGGTGAGGCTGAGATTGAAGGTGCCGTAATCGTTGGTGTTCACTTTGTGCCTTGAAATCTCGGTCTTTTTGGGGTTCATGAACAGAAGATTAAAGCTATTGTTAGGATATAGTTCATAGTGCTTCTGTTTATCGCTTCGATAGATCAGGCCTTTGAGGTGTATAGTTTGGCCGGGACGATAAATTGCCCGATCCGGATACAGCATGAAATATGTGACTTCATTCGGCTTAGACCAATGATCTTTGCGCAGATATTCCGCAACAAAAAGAGTATCGGCACCATTAAGCAAAATATACGTGTTTTTCCCCGAGCTACTGCCTCTTCCAGGGATGACTATCCTGCCCTCTGAATTGCTGAACTCTTCCCATTCCAGTTCGTGCTTCAGAGGCGCTCCTGGAGCAGAGCGTTTCATCTTGCGCGCAGTCAGTTTCACATTTTTTAGGGCTTGGCCGGATTCCCGGTCCAGGACCAGGAGCGCGGCATCTTTCCTGCTCCGGCTGAGATAGGAGCTTTGGCTGGCATCGAAGAACTTATAGCTTCTGGGATAGGGCCTGCCATCTTCGCGGTCAATATTATGGGCAATGATGATGTAATGTCCACAGGGGACACCTGCGATGGGCAATTCATAGCTTTTTGTCCGTTGGTCACCTTCGGCTTCAAAGTAATAGTCTTGGTTCCAGAGGGGCTCATTTTTCATCAAATCATGCACTTTATCCCGGCCTGTTATCCAGGCTGAGTGTTCGTGGTAGCCTGTAACGGTATCCATCTGGGGATAGTTGATTTGGTAGAGCAGAATCTTGATGGCGCTTATATTCCGGCAATTGATCAGCACTCTGAAAGGTTTGTCCGGAATAGTGTGGTCTTCCACCGTGAGTTCCAGTTCCTGTTTTCTAATGAAGCCGGCCAGGTTATGGCAGGATTCTCCCCCAAAGCTTTCGGGAAAAGCGGCATAACCCTCATCACAAAGCGCCAGGGCGAGATTGTTGTGCAGGCGATAGTCATCCCCCAGTTTCTCCTGATAACGGTCTCCCAGCCTGTGGTACAATACTGCCAGTTTATAGCAGAATTGGGCAAATACCGGATGCGTGGAGTATCTTTCCCGCTCCATGCGCAGAGCCGCTTCATAGAGCTTTTCGGGCTCGGGAAGGGTGCAGATGCGGTACATGTAATCCAGCCGTTCCAAATTCACCTCTACCAGTGCGGAAGGATCGCTATCTTCCAGATGGGAGAGGATAAGCTCCTGATAGAGCTGGGCCGAATATGCCAGCAGTGAAAGAGTATCCGCAGGGCTGAACGTGCT
Source organism: uncultured bacterium (assembly GCA_964293715.1). GTDB lineage: Bacteria > Cloacimonadota > Cloacimonadia > Cloacimonadales > Cloacimonadaceae > UBA5456. The sequence continues at coordinate 6,088 of CAXZAB010000070.1, forward strand.
GCGGGCATAAAGCCCGGCAGGCAAAAAGAAGCTGCTATCTGAAATTGTGAATTCATCCAAGGGCAAAGTCAGGCTGGTTTCCCCATGCTGAAAGAAAGTCAAAGCCCGATGGGCCAAAAAGTCATACAAGCTGGGGCGCAGCGTAAGATCTACTTTTTCGCCTACAGTCAGGATGCCGCGGTAATCTGCGATCAGGTAGTTTTGCAGCTCTTCTTTGCGGATCAGCGAGAGCTTGAATTGCCGGATAGATTCGCGAGTGATGGCACCCAGATCCCAAGTGGCGAGATCTGTCGGAGTGGGCAAGGTGCTTGGGCTGCGTTGGCTGAATCTTTCCCGGTTGCGCTGGTAGTAATTCCAATATAAAGCGCCCAGCATGCTGTGAATGATCGCCGAAGCGGGAAAATCAGCAGTTTCCAGGTATGTGGCGGCCTTTTCTATCCCTTTCCGCAGTTCAGGTTCCCGATATGCTTCGATGGCGGATAATTCGTAGATAATCGCCTTGAGCTGCTGATCGGTCTTGCCATCCTTCGCCGCTTCCTGATAGAGCAGATCCAGCTTTTCAGACATGGACTGCGGTAAACGGTTTTTCTTGAGCTCTTCAATCTGCTTCCATGCGTCCGCATAATCAAAAGCCTGCGCCAAGAGGCCAAGGCTGACCGCATAAAACAAAGCGGCAAGCAGTAAACGCCGAATAAAACGAAACTGTTTCTTCATAAAAACACGATCTCGAATATTAAATATTGCGTCAAGCAGAATCTTGGCTGAATGGATTATAGCTGAATGTGTCGCCATATTCTTTGAGTATAAACCCATCCCATCACTTGCCGTGGCGTCCCTGGTTAGCTTATGCTGAAGATGACAAACGGGGTAGAGTAGCCTGGGCAGAGGATGTATAAGTGTTTCTAAACAAGCGTAAAAACGCTGAGGGAAGCCCTAATCGTCAAAAGAGCTGATATTTGCAGGTCATAATCGACAAAAAGAGGTCTTTCTTCGGATTATGATCCGCAAATCGCAATGATTTCCGGGGAAAGGGCAAATGCGATAGAAAATAAGAGTATGGGCAGAGGTAATCACGGTAACTCCCAAAGATTTTTTACCACACATAACCGATTGAACAATAATCTTTTATAACCTTACATATAGCTCATCTTAACACGTTAGCGCAAATTTCTATTGACAGGGAATGCTTGTATTCTAACGTATGTCTTAATAGATATGAGGAGGTTATGAATTATGAGTTTAGAGAAACTTAGTGTTTTGGAGAGAGCGGCAAAAGCCTATGCCACGGGGGAAGAATCCTCCACTCAGGAGCTGTCAGAGCAAATCTATCCCGACGGTAAGTACCCGATGGTGGTGAATGAAACTTATCCTCTGCCTCTGCATTTGTTCAGTCCGCGCCTGGCGGCCTTGCTGTGCAGGGATGAGGACCATCTTGATGCCAGGAAAATCTGGGACTTGATCAGCTCCAGAGAAAACATCATCAGAATGATTACTGCTACTGAGATTGAAAGGACTGCGGCAGAAAGCCTGGGCAAGCAGCTTGAGGTTCTCTACCCCAAGGAAAAAGACGGTGCTCTCAACACAAAACGGAAACAAATGATCGGGTATATGATCAAAGTTGTCATGGAAATCTTCGGGTATAAAGTCTATCGCAACCGGATGCAGATCACAACCTTGCGCAAGGGTGCCGATCCCGAAAAACGCAAGTCTAACTACTTCTACACTGCCTCTCGTTACGTAAAAATGGACAGCAAAGATAGAGATGAATGGCTGAAGGAAATCGATGATCCCAAGCTGAAAGCAGTTTTCAAGGAGTTAATTAATCTGATCATCAAGGAAAAGACTGAGTATCAGCAGCTTTATGATATAGATGGGCTGGCAAACTGGGATATTTTATCAACAAAGGGGGATTGAATGCAAATTGAGGGCATAGACCCGGTTGAAATATTACAAAACCTGATCAGGCTCAGAATTCAGGAAAAAGAGCCTGATAATGAGCAAAATTCCGGATTTGAAGCTGAAAATCCCGAGCGCAAAGTAAAAAAAGGTGACAGCAACGCTTTATTGCAACAAATTCGCTCGTTCATACAATATCCCAGCTTCGAGGAATACTCACTCACAGAAAAGGATGTGCTGGCGATTGCCTTTTTATGGCAAGAGCATCTGGAGCAGACAGGCAGAGGCATAAAATGGAGCGAAATCTGCGGCAGTGTGCAGCTCGATATTTTGAGGATAAAAGAGTGTCTGGAGTATGTGATTGGTTTGCTGGAGCGGCAGATTATCAGTTTTGATGAGCGAACCAACGGAAATTACTATCTCAACCCTCTCATTCTCCAAACTGCGGAGTTCACCCTGGATACGTGTTTTACACTGAAGGTACTGGGCAGAAATTTGGGGAGCGAGCTCAGTCAAGTGCTATCCCAACAGTGGGATACAGATGAAGATTTTCTGAGTGATCTAAAACTGCTTTTTGACCTGTGTCACAGCAGTTTTGGAGAGTATGGCGGACGCAGCCACAGACGTGGTTTACAGCTTGAAGCGGGTATTGTGACTATCTGTTTGGATTTAATCAAAACCCGGATCAGGGAAGCCGGCGCTAAAACCGGAATTGGTCAATTTGTAAAACAGCAGGAACTGAGTGACACAGAGCTGTCTATCTTGTTGCTGGTAATGTATCGTCAATTATGCACAGAAGAGTGTATCTCTGAACAAAGCCTGATTGAGGCATTATCTGTAGATCCCAGGGATTCCCGGTCGCTGCAAAAAATGATCGATTCCAAATCGAAATTGGTCACAAAGGGCTTGATAGAGAGGCAGCATGGTAGATATATAGGTAAAGCTATCGAATTATCTATTACTGACCATGTCTTGAAATCCATCGGGATAGGTTCATTTAGCGCCGTTTCCATACAAGAGCCCGTGAATCCGGCCTTTGAAAAATGCCTGACAAATCAGACTCTGAATGATTTAATCATCTCCGGGCACGAAAAAAGCCTGCTCTCTACCATTATTAACAAGTGCAACGGAAAACATCAGTCCAAACTTAAGGATTGGGGCTTTGACGACATCACAAGAGGAAAATCGGGACTGGTAATCTTACTGTATGGGGCTCCGGGCACCGGCAAGACCTTTGCTGCAGGTGCGATCGCCAATGAACTTCATAGAGATCTGATCAAGTTGAATGTACCAAAGTTGAGAAACAAGTATTACGGTGAAACCGAAAAGATGGTGAAAGAGGCGTTTGCGCAGATGCGGAAAATGGCGGAAGACAAAGATAATGCCCCTCTGTTCCTGATCAATGAGGCGGATCAATTGATCCACGCCCGGACGCGCAGTCATTCTTCCTGTGACACCCTTGAAAACAATATTCAGAGCATTATTCTGGAAGAATTGGAGAGCTTTCCCGGAATATTGATCCTCACCACCAATCTGGAATCCAATCTGGATGAAGCTTTCTTTCGCAGATTTGATCTCAAACTGAGATTTGATCTGCCAGACCTTGAATGCCGCAGAAAACTGTGGAAGATGTATCTCAGGGAGAGGATTCCGGGCGCAAAAGAGATTGATCTTGAGGCGTTGGCGGGCAAGTATGGCTTCAGCGGTGCTCAGATCGCTTTGGTGGTGCAGAATGCCTGCGTTGAAGTACTTAACCGGAAAGGCTCAGAGATGCGATTGTTCTTGACTGATCTGATTAAATTTGCAGAGTTGGAAAAGCCTTGGTCAAAGAGTATTTGTAAGAGTATAGGATTTTAAAAGAATAGATGTGCATAAATGTGTCTTCATATGATTATGAGGCAAGAAAGAACAATCAAAAAACACACCCACAAATGAAGGAGAAGAACCATGAGTCTTACAGCGAAAGAAACCGTTGGTAGCAGAATTCGCAGCCTACTACTATGTGAACTAATCAAGGATGATCCCAAAATTCTAACTGATTTAGTCGATCTTCCTAATGTTATAGTACCGCAGAATCCACACATCATTCCATGCGGCGTAGAGAAACCGCAGGAATTGATTTTTAATAAGCCTATCTCCAAAGACTTCATTAATAAATTGTTACATCATAATCAGGATGTCGATTTTCAAACATATAAAGAATTTAAGAAAA
>CAXZAB010000071.1:0-10162 GCA_964293715.1 uncultured bacterium
TTCGATGGTGGCATCGGGAATAAAGGATTTGAGTCCTTCGATGTTAAACTTCATTGTTATCTCCTTGTTCAATTCTCAATGTTTGGGTCTTCACGTTTAGGCCTGGGACCATGCCCAGTTTTCCAGAAAAGGCACCCATTTCAGGGGTGGTCATTTCCATTACCAAAAAGATCACTGAAGCCCCCCAATCCCGCATCGGGTACCCCACTCTCAAAAGAATATATGGGGCATGGCTATGCAAGAGGTCGCTCACGGGCTGAAAGGCTATAGCTATATCTTCTATTACGATCGTGACTACGTGTCTTTTTACGGGCATTTTATCTTCCTTAGGCAGGCGAAAATTGATACATTGGAGGCAATAAAGGGGAGGAGTCATCCACCCTTGATGCCAGAACGTATCTCTCATCGCAGGTTATTTATCCCATAGAAGCAGAAGGCAGTTTTCTGGCAAGGGAAATAATTATTATTGACAGATTTCCATAGATTGACACCTTGGTACACGCTTCATAATACTATGATAGCATTTAAGTTTAATTGAGATAATGACCATGAAAAGAATAACATTTACCCTCAGCCTTATGCTGATTGCCCTACATATGAATGCCGTAGGATTTAGTTGGTTTTCACAGACCGACGCTCGCTGGAAATCGGAGACGTTAGGCAGAAGTACGTCCATTGGCCGCAGCGGATGCGTGCTGTCCTGTCTCTCGATGCTCCTGAATGCCGAAGCCTCAAACCCTTATGTCACTCCGGATAAACTCAATGAATGGCTCAAGGCAAACGGCGGCTATTCTGGCAATAATATGCGCTGGCAAATCCCCGGTCTCATCGATGGAGATGGCCTGGGCATAGAGCTGCAAGCGCAAAGTACCCGTTCCAATGACTGGGATTTTCTCTCTTCTGAACTGGAGCAGGGAAATAAAGTGATCGTAAAAGTGGCAGGAAGGCGCTCGCATTGGGTTTTGGTAGTCAAACAAGATGGCCCGGCCGATGAAGCTGCTTCCTATCTGGTAAACGATCCCGGAATGAGTCAATATGAAACCAGAAACCTGGCTTTTTGGGGAGGGTTTCGTTCTGCCAGAAGCTATAGCGGAAATTGGCTGGATGAAGGCACCTTTAACCTGAACAGCGAGATCTACGTAGTTCCCATCCCTGATGAAGAATGCTTTCTTTATGATATATCCGATCTCCCCGCGCCGGCAGATGTCTTTGTAAGCCTGCAAAACAGCCTGGATGTAGAGATTCACGGTTTCTTTATTCTGGGTCTTTTTGATGCTCAAAATGAACTCATCTCTACCGTGGATTACCAATATGCAGAGCTGGCACCTACAGGTGAGCTTGATCTGCTCTTTGAAATGCAGGATTTTAGCCCTTTGGAAGATGAATCAAATACCCTCAAGATCATATATAGCAAATACTTCTCTGACATGCCATCCCGCTTTGATACCCTTGGCCTTGAGCCCAGCGGCTTGCGCAATCTCACGATTGTAGACGAGGAATAATCCCCTGTCCCGATCCCCAAACATACGGTAAGCTAAGTAGATACGCAAAGGTCTGAAGGTTTTTCCTTCTTTTTTCTTTGAACGCCAGGCAAATTTCAGATTAACTCTGGTCTTGGCTTTATTCTTGCATTATCATATCATATATAAGGGTGGCATGTGTTCACCAGAATTTGTAAATTATGTGAATAAATATAGGAGACAATATGAAAAAGCATATCATAATGCTCGTTCTAATGGCTGTGACAGTAATGCTCATGGCCCATAGCGGAACCATCAAATTGCAAAACAAGACCGTGACCTCGGAGATTCTGCACAGCAGTGCTGACGGCCTTAAGGCACGTTTTGCGATCGACCAGCTTGACTACTTTGAAGTACAAAGCAGCGAGGGAGTTTGGACCGCAATTTCTGCAAAAGATTATAGCAGTACAAATAAAGTGGGCGAGCCTAAATTGCCCCTGCTCAGAAAGATCATCAGCGTGCCTCTGGGCGCACGGGTGCGATTCAGCCTGAATAATACCCAAAGAAGCACTGTCCTTTTGGCAAATAAAGGGGTAAATTATCCCATCCTGCCTGCTCAGGAAAGTGTTTCCAAAAGCGCTAACATCGAGGATCTGCCTTTTGTGGTAAACAGAGATTTCTATAACGGCAGAGCTTCTACCGAAGAAACTTTGATTAAGATAGAAGAGCTGGGCATGCTGCGCGGAGAAAGGCTCTTTGCCCTTGATTTTGCGCCGGTTAATTACAATCCCGCCAGCAAAAGATTGGACGTAGTGCTCTCCACAGAGGTTGAGATCAGTTTTATAGGCTCAGATCAGGCAGCCTCAGCCGAGCTCAAAGCCAAGACTTTTTCCCCTGCTTTTGAAGGTGCCTTTTCTTCCACCATTTGGAATCATCAAGCCACCCGCAGCACCCTCTTACGCTATCCGATGGGATACGTCATCGTTCTGCCCGCAAACTTTGTGGCAGCTATGCAGCCCTTTGTGGATTGGAAGACCCGTGAAGGTTATGACGTCACCGTCGCCACTGTGGAAAGCATTGGCAACACCACCACCCAGATCAAAACGTATATGCAGGGTCTGTGGAATAATGCCACTGTAGAGAACCCTGCACCCAGCTATCTGCTCATCGTGGGAGATGTCGCACAGGTTCCCGCTTTTAGCTCTACTATTTCCGGCAATACACATCCCTCCGATCTCCAATACGTGAGGCTTCAAGGCACAGATTATATGCCAGAGATGTATTTTGGCAGATTTTCTGCCACCAGTGTGGCTCAAGTGACCAATCAGGTAAACAAAACCCTGATGCATGAACAATATACCATGCCGAACGATGATTACCTGGCCAAAACAGTACTCATCGCCGGACATGACAGTTACTGGGCCCAAACCCATGGCAATGGCCAGATAGCTTATGCTACCGAAAACTATTTTAATACTGCCCATGGCATCAACAGCAACAACTATTTATATCCCGCCTCTCAAAGCTCAGCCTCCGCCATCGTGAGCAACGTATCTGAAGGCAGAGGATATGTAAACTACACTGCCCACGGCTATATGGATGAATGGAGTAATCCTAAATTTTCCATCAGCAATGTAAACAGCCTCCAAAATGAAAATCAATACTCATTTGTAGTGGGAAACTGCTGTCTTACCAGTAAGTTTGATGTAGCCACCTGCTTTGCAGAAGCCTGGCTGAGAGCAGAAAACAAGGGTGCCATTATCTATATCGGCGGCACCAACAGCACCTATTGGGATGAAGACTATTGGTGGGGAGTGGGCGCCAAAGGCAATGCCACCGGCAATGCTCCAGCCTATAATGCAAATGCTCTGGGCATCTATGACGCACTTTTCCATGAGCACAATGAAGGTTTTAATGACTGGGCCAGCAGCGCCGGTGCCATGGTCCTGATGGGCAACCTGGCTGTAGCTCAGAGCAATAGCGCACGCACCAATCTCTATTGGGAAATCTATTCCATCATGGGAGACCCCTCCCTGGTACCGTATCTGGGAATTCCAGAAGCCAACGCTATGAATGTACCCGAAACTATCTTCATGGGTTTGGGCTCGCTCGAAATTGTAGCCGATCCTTACACCTATGTCGCCATTTCTATGAATGGGGTATTACACGGGGTGGGCCTGGCCGATGAAAGCGGATACTTGAATCTGGATTACATCCCCTTTGCCGAACCCGGAACCGCACAGATCGTGGCTACCCGCTCCATGCGCAAGCCTCTAATTGCCAGCGTCTCCGTGATCCCCAATGAAGGAGCTTATGTTACAGTAGGCCAGATCACTTGGGTAGATGGTGACGGCATCGCCGAAGCTGGAGATACCATCGCTATGGATCTCACCTTTACCAACGTGGGGATCATGGCTGCAGAGAATCTCAGCGTTTCTATACAGACTGAGAGTCCCTGGGTTTATTTCGATGCAAACGAAACCACCATTGATGATATCAATCCCAATGAACAGGCCACGGTGTCCTCCATCTTTTTAGCCCATATCGATCAGGGAACTCCGGATCAACACGTGGCTGAATTCCTGATCACCGTTACAGACGGGGTAAATGAGTGGACCAGCACCCGCAATATTAAGATCAACGCACCGGATGTGATCATCAGCTCTGTCAGCATCTTTGATCCCAATAACAACAATATCTATGAACCGGGTGAAACTATCAATATCACCCTCAATATTACAAATGTCGGGCATATGCCTGTGGAAAGCGGAGACCTGGATCTGATCCTCAATAGTCCCCTCGCCACCCTTCCCCTCAGCTCTTTTAGAATTCCCGGGATGAGCGTAGGGGTCAATATCCCCTTGAGCTTTGACGTCATTCTCTCCGATGATATCGAAGATGGAGTGGTGATACCTCTGGGAGTGGCTTTGGATATGGGTATGCAGATGATCAATCACAGTGTGCTGATTCCCATCGGAGCCGTGATGGAAGGCTTTGAAACCGGTGATTTCACCAACTTCCCCTGGGTAAACGAAAGCAGCAGGCCCTGGACGATAGAAAGCACTCATGTGCATAGTGGGTCATATTCTGCCCGTAGCGGCAATATTGGCAACAATTCTTCTACCAGCCTTGAGGTCACCCAAGAAGTAGGAGTGGAAGGAGACATAAGTTTTTGGCGTATGGTATCTTCCGAGCTCAACTACGACCTTCTGAAGTTCTACATCGACGGCGCCGAACTGGGCTCCTGGAGCGGAACTCAGCCTTGGGCTGAAGTCAGCTTCCCCGTCAGCCCCGGAACCCGTACCTTTAAGTGGACATACCAGAAAGACATCAGCACTACCGGTGGCAGCGATGCCGCTTGGATAGATGACATCCGCTTCCCTGTGAGCAGCGATTCCAATGTGCCCATGGCCTATACCAATACCACAGCGGTCAATCTCCTGGTTGCTCCCAATACCACCGTGAGCGAGGATTTTGCCCTGCGCAATCTTGGCACTGGCAATCTGGAAGGGGCCATCACCATTCCTGTAGAGTTTGCCTTGTCCTATATGGGCCAGACTCTTCCGCATGATTACTTTTATGTAATCGCACCCGGCAGCACCAAAAAATACACCCTCAGCTATACAGCCGGTGATCATATCCAGGATATTGAAAGCGAGATCCAGATCATGACCAATGATCCTGATCTGTCCAATATCACCATCCTCATCCACCTCAAGGCCACCGTAGCCAATTCTGACTTGATAAATCCGGCGGTTACCGCTCTGAAAGGGAATTATCCAAACCCCTTCAATCCCAGTACTTCGATTCGCTTCTCACTGAAGGAAGCTGGCCCCGTAGTACTCAATATATACAACCTCAAGGGGCAATTAGTCAAGAGTCTGGTAAATTCAGAGCTGTCTTCCGGAGATCATAAAATTGTCTGGAATGGTAAAGATGAACGCGGCGCAGCAGTCGCCAGCGGAATTTATCTCTACCGCATGGAAAGCACAAACTTCAAAGCAACGAACAAAATGATGCTCATGAAATAGAGCGAAATTGGGCACCCCTTTTCACCGGGGTGCCTGCCTTTATTTTTTGTTTTCACCGTATGAATATAAAGAAACCAAGACATCCAAGCATTAAATAATTTGAAATAAAGTGGAGGATATAGTGAAAAGACTCATTATATTACTAAGCCTGATTCTGGCGCTCGGCCTTACGCTAAACGCTGAACAGGTTATTATAGGCGATTATCCAAACGATATACGTCTACTGCAAGACAGCCCCGGTGAGATCCAAGTGGAAATGACCCTGGGAGCCTTTGAGCGTGAAGCGATCGTGATCGATGGCAACACCTACTATCAGCCCAGCTTGAAAAAGAGTGGACTCACCTTAAGCAAAGGCCTGCCTCAGGTTCCCATTCTGGCCTCCAGCGTGATCATTCCCGGTACTGCCAATATGCAGCTGCAGATCATAGATAGCGAGTTTATCGAGCTTCCTATGTCCATAGCTCCTTCCAAGGGCAATCTTACCAGAGATATAGACCCCGCCACTGTGCCCTTTACCTTTGCGGATTTTTATCAGGGTGCTGGTCAGTATCCGCAAGATCCGGCAGAGCTGAGTTCGCCCTTTATCATCAGGGATTATCGGGGCATCACAGTGCACTTTTTCCCCTTCGTATATTATCCCGAAACCCGCACGACCAGAGTTTATACCAAAGTGAGAGTCAAGCTTAGCGAAAACGGCAAGAATATGACCAATGCTCTCACCAGCTCAAAAACCGGTTATGCCAAGGAATTTGCCAGCATTTACCAGGGGCTGTTTCTCAATTTCTCTGCTGCCAAATACCCATCTCTGGAAGAAGAAGGCCGCATTCTGGTGATCAACCACTCCATGTTTGAAGACGCGATCCAGCCCTGGGTGGATTGGAAGCGTCAGATCGGATTTGACGTTTCTGTGGTAGATGTACAGACCATAGGCACCACCGGCCTGCAAATCATGGACTACATCCAAACTCAATATGATCTGGATGATGGTCTGATGTTTGTTCAGCTCATGGGTGATGCTCCTCAAATTCCCACTATCATGTTTGGTGGTGGTGGCAGTGATCCTACTATGACCCTTTTGGCTGGAAATGATAATTATCCCGATATTTATATAGGACGTTTTTCGGCGGAGACTGTGGCTCAAATGCAGACCCAGATTGAGCGCAGCATATATTACGAAAGAGATATCCAATCTGGAGCCACCTGGCTGGAAAACGCCATGGGCATTGCCTCCAATGAGGGCGGTGCAGGCCAAGGTGATAATAATGAATCCGACCAACAGCATATGGAGCTCATCCGTGGCAAACTTTTGAATTACGGCTATGACACAGTGGATCAGATGTATCAAGCCTTTGGCGCAACCTCTACACAAGTAGGAAACAATCTTAACCTCGGCCGCTCTATGATAAACTACGTGGGACACGGATCAACCACCTCTTGGGGCACCACTGGCTTCAATAATACCCATATCAACAACCTGAGCAATGATAATAAATTGCCCTTCATCCTCTCTGTGGCTTGCATAAATGGAAACTTTGTAAACGCCACCTGCTTTGCAGAAGCCTGGATGAGAGCCACAAACAATGATACCGGAGCTCCCACCGGCGCCATCGCCGTCTATGCCTCCTCCGTGAACCAAAGCTGGGCCCCGCCCATGAGTGCACAGGATGAAAGCATAGACCTTTTGGTAGGCGAAGAGAAACAGACTATCGGCGGCTATTTCTTCAATGGCTCCTCCCGCATGATCGAAAAATATCCTTCCGGATATACCACTGGCTTTAGCGAATTTAAGAGCTGGCACATCTTTGGCGATGCCTCTTTGATGATCAGAACCAAAGATCCCACCGAGCTTCTGGCAGATTACAATCCCGTGCTTTTGATCGGAATGGACAACTTCTCCCTCACCACGGATCCTGCTGCCAAAATAACGCTCAGCAATGATGGCGTGATCTACGGCAAAGCTGTCGCCAATATTTCTGGTGCCGCTACGATCGCTCTGGACATCTTGCCGGTGATGCCTATGCAGCTCACTCTTACCATCACTGCCTTTAACAAAGTGACCCATCTGGGAATCATCGAAGTTTTACCCGCAGAAGGTCCTTATATCATCGTAACTGATATCCAGGTAACCGATGATAACGACAATAATCCCGAATTTGGCGAACTGGTGACAGTACATATTCAGATGGAAAACGTGGGCAATGACCCCGCTGAAAATGTGAATATCTCTATCATCAGCGCTGATCCCTATATTTCCGTGATCGGTGAAGCAGAGCTTATCGACGATATCGAAGCCAATGGCAGTGGTTCCACTACTCTGGGAATCGATATCCAGGTTTCAGACTTTGTCTCCGATCAATATGTAGCAGCCTACTCTGTGATAATTGAAGTGGATGGTGCCGAAGATTTTGTCTATGAATATGCCATGACTATCAATGCACCCAAGTTCGAATTTGCCGAATATCAGGTAGATGATTTTGACGGAAATGACAATGGCCGGATCGATCCCGGTGAAACCTTTATCTTCATTGTGCCTTTCACAAACGCAGGACATGCCGATTCCCCCCAGGTGCAAACTACTCTGATCATAAACGGCGGTGAGACTATCATCCACCCGCTGTTGACAGATTTTGATTCTATCGCTGTGGGCGCTTCGGTATCTTCAATGCACTCTGTAAGCCTGTCTTCCCAAGTACATCCCGGCTCCACCATTCAGATCGTAGCCATGGCAAATTATGGCGGATATACTGAAAGCAAAGTCTATAACATTGTGGTCGGAATCCTCTACGATGGTTTTGAAAATGGCTTTGCAGATTCCCCCTGGAACTTTGAGGGAGGAGACTGGACGATAGATACTCAGGCCCACCAAGGCAGTTTCTCTGCCCGCAGCGCCCATATCTCACACAACCAGAGTACTTCTCTGAGCGCGACCATGAGCAGCCCCATAGATGGCATTATCTCCTTCTGGAAGAAAGTATCCTCCGAAGAAGGTCATGATTATATGAAGTTCTATGTAAACGGTCAGCTCAAAAACCAATGGAGCGGTGACCAGGATTGGGCTCAGGTAAGCTATATGGTTCAATCCGGAACCAATACCTACCGCTGGGAATATATCAAAGACGGCTCTGTCTCGAGCGGCGCCGATTGCGTTTGGATAGATGAAGTAACCTTCCCCACAGATTCCATCGAAACCGGCACACCCACCATCCTCGTGGATAGAAATCTTCTGGATTTTGGTAATATCGATGTCGGCACTCAGAGCTTTTTGCCCATCATCATTAGCAATATGGGTGATGCTTCCATGCTGGGCTCACTGCAAGTGCCAGAGCCCTATACTCTGGACCTCACTTATGAGGAATATATCGGCAATATGAGCTATGTCCTGGCCCCCGGTGAATTTGCCGAATATCACATCGGTTTCCGCCCCACGGCTGAAGGAGTATTTCCCGCTTATCTCATCATCCATAGCGATGATCCCAATGCCCGCGTTACAAACGTATCCCTCATGGGCTCCGCTACCCCAGTATCCACTGAAGACGGTGTGAATCCCATCATCACCGAACTGGGGACGAACTATCCCAATCCCTTCAATCCCATTACTACCATCAGCTTCTCTCTCAAAGAGAGCGGCCCGGTGGCTATCAATATCTACAATATCCTGGGACAAAAGGTGAAAACCCTGCTCTCCGGAGAAACCCCAGCCGGCTCCTGGAGCCTTACTTGGAACGGTAAAGACGATAAGAACAAGAGCGTTGCCAGCGGTGTATATTTTTACAAAATGCAAACCCAGGGCTATACAAATACCAGGAAGATGATACTCATGAAATAGTGTCATCTGACTATAGGATATAAAATCACGAAAGCCCCGGCTGTAATGGCTGGGGCTTTTTGCACCGGATTCGTTTGCGTCTCGTGTCGAGCAAGGCCGCAGGCCTTGACAAAAGTACATCCCGAACTCAATTTGCCGAAAGGCCGCAACAACAATTGAGCACGTCCCGTGCCCTGCAAACGGGGACGTTTGCAATCCAGCAGCTCCTCAATCGAATCCATTAGCTTTTATCCTCTTTATCCGTGTCAATCCGTCTGATCCCTGCAATCCGTGTGACTATTCTTTTCACAAGCTCAAAAGCCAGAGTTACGGACTTCGGCTTTTAGCCACCACACAATAAGCTATCTTCTATAAAAGAAGCTTTCCGGGCCTTTTAAGGCACGGGCATGCGTAGCTTTATGAGCCTATTGCCCACAGGCTCTGAAGGCGGATCTCGCTATGGAGATTGTTTTATTTCAGCCTTAACAAGATGATCCTTGAAATATGAGATAGAGCTGCGGTGTGCCCGGCCTTAAAAGACCGGGAAAACGTCTTGACCAGTTTATAGCTTTGGGCGTGGGGGTTCAAAACCCCCACCTTTCGTCTTTCAAGGAAGATATGGATGTCTGGCAAAAAAGGCTGGGGAAAAGTCTTGGCTTGCTTTAGCGTTATTTCGCTATACGATACCGGAAACTCTGCCCCGCTGAGCCCACAGTTCTTGCTCAATATTTTAATTCGGCTTTAACATAGTTTCGATTCGAGATGACTTGAGATTACGGGTCAACTCGAGTCGAAAACACATTAAAAGCAACTCCGGGAAAAAGGGAATGCGATAGTATGTGCCGTCCTATATAAGTTGACACCAA
>CAXZAB010000072.1:0-10153 GCA_964293715.1 uncultured bacterium
AGTGGCAAACCAAGCCAAAGGCTGATTGGCCCGGTAATCCATAAGATAGATTGGCAGTCTGTTTTTTCTGGCAGACTGCCAATTTTTAAGGAAATAAATGTATAAAATAGTATTTCTCAGACACGGGGAAAGTGTGTGGAACGATGAGAACCGCTTTACCGGCTGGAGCGATGTGGACCTTTCTGAAAAGGGCATACTCGAAGCCCAAGAAGCCGGACGAAGACTGAAAGCAGCGGGCTTTACCTTTGATGAAGCCTTTAGTTCTATGCTCAAACGTGCAATCCGCACTCTGTGGCTGACCCTGGATGAGATGGACCTGATGTACGTTCCCATCCGTCAAGACTGGCACCTGAATGGCCGTCATTATGGAGCCTTGGAGGGCTTGAATAAAGCCGAAACGGCAAAGATATATGGTGATGAGCAAGTCCTAAAATGGCGTCGCAGCTTCGATATTCCACCTCCGCCTGTCGAGAAAAGCGACCCCCGCTATCCGGGCAATGACCCGCGCTATGCCAAGCTGGATGCAAGCCAGATTCCGGTGGGTGAATCCCTGAAAGATACCGTAGCCCGCACTATGCCTTTTTGGAATGAAGTGATTATCCCCAGACTGGCAGCGGGACGCAGAATGGTGATCTCTGCCCACGGCAATTGCCTGCGGTCTATAATCAAGAATCTGGACCACCTCTCCGATGCAGATATTGTGAAGGTCAATATCCCCACCGGCATCCCCCTGATCTATGAATTTGATGCCGAATTGAATGCTACCAAGCACTACTATCTGGCTGATGCAGCAGAGGTGAAAGCGGCGGAAAACGAGGTGGCAAACCAAGCCCAGCCTGAATAGCCCCGCAATATAGATTGGCAATCCGTCACCCGCTGAAGCCAGCGCTACGTTCCACTCTATAATCTCAACTAAAGAGCCAGGAATAACCGGACCATCCAATTTACCGCCCCAACCATAAAATTCCCTTGACTAATATCCCCATACTGTCAGTATGCACCCAAAAGTAAAAGGAGTCTTATCATGGCTGTAAAGATCGATAAAGATACCTGCATAGGTTGCGGTGCCTGCGTGGACGTATGTCCCGTGAGCGCGCTTTCCATGGAAGATGACAAGGCTGTTTGTGACGCGGAAACCTGCATAGATTGCGGTGCCTGCATTGCTACTTGCCCTGTTTCTGCCATCAGTGAATAATATAACTAAATAACCAAGTAGATTGTAGGTGGGGCTGGCATCAATGCTTTCCCCACCTTTTTCTTAGCATTCAAGATACAGGGAGTTCAAGATGAAAAGACATATTATTATACTTATTCTGTTTGCCCTCATGTGTGGCGGCCTCGCTGCCATAGAGGTCAGTGGTGTGCAATCCGGCACCTGGAGTGCGGATAACAATCCCTATCAAATCGTGGGCGATATTACCGTCCCGGCAGGTTTGGCGCTTACTATCGAGCCCGGTGTAATAGTGCAGGCTATGGGAAACTACCGCATCAACAGCGAAGGCAGCGTCCAGGCTGTGGGCACCGAAGAGGACAGCATCTACTTTATGAACGCTCAAGATCCTCCCACAAATATTTGGAAGGGCTTCCGCCTGTCTTCCGAAACTGCGGTCAGCCACTTCAAGTACTGCTATTTTGAGTATGCGGATTATGGCGTAAATGCTGTGAAATCTCCGGTGGAAATCAGCTACTGTCATTTCTTTAAAAACAAGAACGGCGTGCAGCTATACGGGATCGGAGATCTCAATCCCCCCGTGATGGATGTGCATCATAACCTGATAGAATATTCCATAAACCACGGCATCCTGATTCCGCAAAACAGCAATGCCTGGGTGCATCATAACGAAGTGCGCTTCAATGGTACCGGCCCCCAATACCGTGGCGCTATCCAACTTTCCAATCAATCCGCCGCCGGTCAAAATGATCCCATCATCGAGCATAACCATATACATCACAACTATAAACAAGGCATTACAGCCTGGGATACGGTGGGTGCATCGGCCATCAATCCTACCATCAGGTTCAACCATATCGAAGCGAACCTCACCGGAATCTATCTCCTCAATGCCAGCGGAATTGTGCACGATAATCTGATTATAAACAACTTTATCACAGGCGATATGAATAGCGGAGCAGGAATGATGATCGCCGGAGCTACTTCATTGCCTCATGTGGCAGGCAATACCATAACCGGCAACTACACAGGATTTTATATTACCACAAACGCCATGCCGGTGCTGGGCGATCTGGCTGAAAACCATCCTTGGGCCTTTGGCGAAAACATCATCCAGGACAATATCGATGCCACGAATATCCTGAACTCCGTGGTCTGCACAGATTATCCCAACAGTTCCAATATCATCAAAGCCCAAAACAACGATTGGGGCGTGTATACCGCGGCGGAAATCGCCATCGGCATCAGAGATCACAACGACGATCCGGCTTTGCCTACGGTAGATTTTGAACCGTGGTTTGAGGAGCAGACACCTCTTACGATCTCCGGATCATATAGCTGGAACATGGATGACTACGGGGTGCTGGCGCCCAATGAATTGCAAGTGCTCCTGGTGTCAGAAGAAACCCGCGAGATTCTGGAAACACATATTCTGGGAAGCAATCCTTTCAGCTTCGAAAGCAATGTTCAGGAAGCCTTCCTTGCCCTGATCTGTGGTGTGGATGAAACCAGAGAGATTTGGGCTGCTGCAGGTGGTTTGGGAGATGATTGCCTCACCTTCAGTCCCATCGAAGCGACGAACATTCCTTTGGGCGTGATCCACATCGCTGCCTGGCAGCAGTATGATGTGAAAAAGAAAGGCGAAATCCAGCTCATCGAAGGTCGCGAAATGTGGCCAGTGTACTATAGCTTCCTGATCTTCCCCTGCGACCGCATTGAATACTTCTATGATGAGGGTGATTACCGCTATATCTACAAGCAGGAATTTCTTGAAGACGGCGTCTGGGATACCCTTTATCTGGGGCTGGGCCATATTTACGAGAAGATTCAGAATTTCATCCATGAGGAATACTGGATTCAATCCTACCCCGAAGCTGGCGTCGGTTTGGAAAGATGGGTAACCTGCTATATTGATGACGAAGGCCGGGTTACTACTATCGCAAACAACTCTGAGTATATGCTCACCAAGTGTTTTAATGATCCGGACTACCGGCGCATTTATGTCCATGACAATTTAGGCTTTGCGGATCGCTATCTGGATGTGGTGGAGGCTGAAGCTGGCACCACTATCCTCTACCATCGCCCAAATTCGGATGACCCCAGTGAACTAAGAATACGCAACGCGGATGGCAACATCCCGGGAACCCGCAATCTTTCCTTCTGGTGGCAGGCTCAGGCATTCTCCGGCACGAACTACGATTCCTATCGCTTTTATAGACAAGACCAGGGTGAAGATCCCGTTCTCGTTGGTACAGTGGCGTTTGATGATTACAGATGCTTTGTATCCGACCAAAGCGGTAACGGCCCAGTGGATTTCTGGATGGTAGCTTCTGATGGTACCGTCGAATCCGGGCCCAGCAATATCATTACTGTAGAATTCCCCATCAGTAATGAAGACCTTGTCGCTGCGCCCGAGCTGAATATCTATCCCAATCCCGTGAAATTGAGCCAAGGCAATACTTTAAAGATAGAAACCAAGGGCCTCTTGGAACCAATTCTCAAGATTTACAATATCCGCGGCCAACAGATTTTCAGCCAGAAACAATCCACCCAAGACTTTGACTGGCAAGGTCTGGATCGCACAGGCAAAGCTGTAGCCAGCGGTATTTATATGCTGCGTTTGGAAAGCAGCAATCAAGCTCCCATTAACCGTAAAATCATGGTAATCAAATAGGAATAATAATGAACAAAGCAGAACTCGCAAAACAAAAATACGAAGCAGGATATAATTGTGCGCAGAGCGTATTCTCTGTATTCGCCGAAGATTTCGGCATGTCTGAAGAAGCGGCATTAAGGCTCGCTTCACCTTTTGGCGGCGGTATGAAAATGGCCGGAGCCTGTGGTGCCCTCACCGGAGCTTTGATGGCTCTGGGTCTGGCCCGGGGGTATTCTGAAGTGGACGAAGAAAAAAGAGCAGAAAGCGACAGCTTGACCCTGGAGTTTCTTAAGCGCTGGAAGGAAGAGGTCGGCCCCACAGATTGCAAGACCATCCTGGGCTACAATCCCTGTGATCCTGTTCAAAAAGAAGCAGCCGCAAAAACCGGCGGTTCGGCTCATATTTGTTCAAATTGCATAGTCGAAGGGGTGGAAATCCTGGTCAGATTACTTAAAGAACTTGCTTAAGTACATATAATGCACTATCATATCTGAGACAGCGTCTATCGCTGCTCATGAGAGATTGTGCTCAATAAAAAGACTAATAAAGGAGAAATAATGTCAGAAATAATTTATATCAAAGGACGCGAAATTTTAGATTCCCGTGGCAATCCCACCGTGGAAGCAGACGTCCATCTGGAAACAGGTGTGATGGCCAGAGCCGGTGTACCCAGTGGTGCATCTTTGGGCGAACGGGAAGCCATAGAACTGAGAGATGGCGACAAGAAACGCTATCTTGGCAAGGGCGTACTCAAAGCAGTACAAAACGTTAATGAAATCATCGGCCCCGAACTTGTGGGCATGGAATCCCTGCAGCAGGCCACGCTCGACAGAATGATGATCGAGCTGGACGCTACTGATAACAAGGGCAAGCTGGGTGCCAACGCAATCCTGGCAGTCTCCATGGCTGCAGCCAGAGCCTCTGCAATGGAGCTGGAAATACCTCTGTATCGCTATTTAGGCGGTGTGAATGCCATCACTTTGCCGGTTCCCATGAGCAATATCATCAATGGCGGTGAACATGCGGACAACAACGTGGATATTCAAGAATTTATGATTATGCCTTTGGCTGCCAAGACCTTCCGTGAAGCTATTCGCTGGAATGCAGAAGTCTTCCACGCTCTCAAAGCCATCCTCAAAGACCGTGGACTGGCTACCTCAGTGGGCGACGAAGGCGGCTTTGCGCCGAACCTGAAATCCAATGAAGAAGCCCTTATCGTGATCGTGGAAGCCATCACCAAAGCCGGCTACAAGCCTGGTAAGGATATCTATATCGCTCTGGACGCCGCAGCCTCTTCCTTTGTGCAGGCCGACGGCAAATACGCCATCGATAACAAGAAACTTTCCACCGAAGAATTGATCGGCTATTATGAAGAAATGGTCGCCAAATACCCCATCTGCTCCATCGAAGACGGGCTCGCCGAAAACGATTGGGATGGCTGGATCTTTATGAACCAAAGACTTGGCGATATAATCCAGATCGTGGGTGATGACCTTCTGGTCACGAATCCCAAGCTCATCGAGAAGGGCATTGAAAAGAAAGCAGCCAATTCTGTCTTGATCAAACTCAATCAGATCGGCACTGTGACCGAGACCATTGAGGCCATTAATACCGCTCACAAAGCGGGTTGGACTTGCGTGATCTCTCATCGCAGCGGCGAAACCGGAGACACCTTTATCGCGGATCTTGCCGTAGCTATGAATACCGGCCAGATCAAAACCGGTTCCGTATCCCGTAGCGAAAGAGTGGATAAATACAATCAACTCATGCGCATCGAAGAAGAATTGGGCGAAGAAGCCCGCTTCCCCGGTAAAAGCGTAATCAAACAACTCAGCTAAACTACTGCTGACAGATAATTCTGCCTCTCGCAGCAATGTGAGAGGCGGTTTTTGTTTATCTGTGATAAAACAAAGTTATCCACCACCATCCAGACCTGAATCCGTGTGAATCCGTCCCATCCGTAAAATCCGTGTAACCATTCTTTTCTTCCCTCATTCTCATTCCTTGACAAATAACCCCCCATCAAAAATGATCGAACCAAATGCCAGCGAAGGATAATGTATGAAAAAGCTTTTACTTGATTTATCAAATCTGGGTGCCTTATTTAAAGAAGCCCTTCCCGAAGAGAAGGTTGCCGCTGCTCAAACCTCCTTTTTAAAGCAGGTCTCAGAGCAGATGCATGACTTTTACAGAGGCAAGATGCAAAGCCTGCCCAAAGCCGGCATCTATGGCTTCAATTGGTTCAACGTCTGGTACACCCCCGGTGTATCGAAGGTTTCCACCACCATCCGGGATAATCCGGAGGCCTCTTACCGGCTTTCGAACCGGGGTAATCTGGTGGCAGTAGTTTCAGACAGCACCAGAGTCCTGGGAGATGGGGATTGCGGCCCTTCAGGCGGACTTGGCGTGATGGAAGGCAAAGCTATGCTGATGAAATATTTGGGTGCCTGTGATGCCATCGCTTTATGCGTGGATAACCGCGACGCCGAAGGCAAGCCCGATGCCCAAAAACTGATAGATTTTGTGAAGATGCTGCAGCCCAGCGTGGGAGCCGTGAATCTAGAAGATATTTCCCAACCCAATTGCTATCGCGTCTTGGATGAACTGCGTGAAAGCTGTGATATTCCCATCTGGCATGATGACGCCCAAGGCACAGCCTGTGTGACTCTGGCCGGCGTGATCAACGCTCTGAAACTCACCAACCGCAAGATCTCCAACACCCGCGTCGTACTCTATGGCTGTGGCGCCGCTAATAGCACCATCGCCAGTTTCCTCTTGCAAGCCGGGCTCGATCCCGATAAACTCATCATCTTTGACAGCAAAGGCGGGCTGCATCTGGGCCGCACGGATCTTCGTGATAATAAAAACAAATACAAGCACTGGGAACTGGCCCAAAAGACCAATCCTCAGAGACTCGATACCATGGAATCCGCGATGAAAGATGCCGATCTCTTGATCGCTCTTTCCACTCCCGGACCCGGCACCATCAAACCTGACTGGATCCGGCTCATGGCCAAGGACTCCATCGTTTTTGCCTGTGCCAATCCCGTTCCCGAAATTTATCCCTATGAGGCCCACAAAGCCGGAGCCCGCATCGTGGCAACCGGACGTGGCGATTTCCCGAATCAGGTGAATAATTCCGTGGGTTTCCCCGGCATCCTGAAAGGTGTACTCATGGTTCAAGCCCGTAAGATCTCTGATGGCATGGCTATAGCAGCCGCGCATTCTCTGGCAGATTTTGCTGAAAAGAGAGGCACCAGTACCGAGAGGATCATCCCCACCATGGATGAAACCGAAGTCTTTGCCCAAGTGGCTGCGGATGTGGCAGTTCAGGCGATGAAAGAAGGTCTGGCCCGTGTGCAGATGAGTCACCAAGAGGTTTATGACCAAGCTCTTAAAGAAATCACATCGACCCGCGCCTTGTGCCGGAATATGATGGAAGCGGGACACATTCAGGCTCCCCCACTGGAAATGCTCCAAAAGGTATTTGAAGCTTGTATAGCCGAATCAAACAATTCCTGAACCGCGAAAAATCCCCGCGTTACAAGCGCCTGAGCTACATCGCCAAAGCGCTGTTCACGCTGCTGCTTTTGTATCTGATTTTCAGGCGAGTCGATCTGGGCTCAGCCCTGAGGTACGCTGGCAAACTCTCTATCGTCAGTATTTTAGCAGTATTCTCCCTTACGCTTTTGCGGCACTATGTCCAATATAACAACTGGCGTCAGGCTCTAAAACTGAATATAGGCTATGTCTCTGATCGCAGGCAGGAGCGCGCCTCCTACCTTTTGGCCTTACCACTGCGGTTTTTGATTCCCGGCGGGCACGCCTCTTTTGCCAAGATCTTTTATCTGAAGAATACCAGTCTTTTAGCCTCGTTTATCGCCACCACTGTCGAACGCCTTTTTATGAGCTGGGCTACCTGGACTTTTGCCGCCATCGCTGCCTTTTTCTTCTTTCCAGGGCTCAGTTTATTCTTGCGCGTTTTGTTTATCTTCATAGCTGCTTTTTTGCCGCTATGGGCAGCTTTAATCATGAGGCTGAATTCTTCTCTGAAGGCGCATCTCCCCGCTTACTCCGCTCAAGCCCCCAAAATGATGCTCTTGCAGATCGCCAATACCCTGCTCATGTACCTGCAATATTATATCATTCTCAATCAACTGGGAGTGATTTCGGCGATCGATACCTGGCTGGGCATGGGGCTCACCAATATCTCAAATTCCATCCCCGTCACCATCTCAGGACTGGGGCTCCGGGAAGGCTTTGCCATCCATTTCCTGCAGGCCTTTAATTTCAGCTCGGAGCAGGCTGTGGCCGCCACTCTCAGTCTCTTTTTATTTCATGATCTGATCCCCGCTATATTCGGTGCTGTAGTGCTTTTTCACACAAAACGCGTATAAGCCAAATCTTTAGCTTAATAGCAGTTGCCGATCTTAGAATTCAGATTAAACTTTATATATAAGCTTAGACTATTGACAAGGAGACAAATATGCTTTCTGATATTGAAATTGGACATCTTACTAAACTCAAACACATCGATGAAATTGCCGGGAAAATCGGGCTTAGTCCGCAAGACTTGGAACATTTTGGTGAACACAAGGCTAAAATCCGCTATTCCGCACTTTTTGCCAACGAAAACAACACCCCGGGGAAATTGATCCTCGTTTCTGCCATCACCCCCACTCCCGCCGGTGAAGGTAAAACCATGGTTTCCATCGGACTCTCGCAAGCGCTCAACAGAATCGGAAAAAAGTCCATCGTTGCCGTACGTGAACCCTCTTTGGGCCCAGTATTTGGCATCAAAGGCGGGGCTGCCGGAGGTGGCTGGTCTCAGGTGCTTCCCATGGAAGACATCAACCTGCATTTTACCGGTGATTTTCATGCCATCACCGCTGCCAACAATACCCTTGCCGCTCTGGTGGACAATCATATTTATTTTGGTAACGAACTTCAGTTAGACCGTCGCCGCATCACCTGGAAAAGAGTGGTGGACGTGAATGATCGCATGCTGCGAGACGTGGTAATAGGTCTGGGAGGCAGCAAACAGGGCTTTCCCAGAGAAGACGGTTTTGATATCACTGCTGCCAGCGAAATTATGGCGATTCTGTGCCTATCAAACAACATGGATGAGCTCAAAGAACGCATCGGCAACATCACGGTGGGACTTACCTATTCCGGAGAACCGGTAAAAGTGCATCAGCTCGGCTTCCAGGGCGCCATCGCCGCTCTGCTCTCAGATGCCTTAAAACCCAATCTCGTGCAAACCACCGAAAACACTCCGGCCCTTATACACGGCGGTCCTTTTGCCAATATCGCTCAGGGTGCAAATAGCATCATCGCCACCAAAACGGCCCTGCGTCTCTCAGACTTTGTAGTTACAGAAGCCGGTTTTGGCTTTGATCTGGGAGCTGAAAAGTTCTTTGATCTGGTCTGTAAATATGGCGAATTCTGCGTTAATGCCGTAGTTTTGGTAGCCACTGTGCGGGCTCTGAAAGTTCATGGCGGAGTGAGAGTGAGAGATCTCGACGCGCCCAACCCTGAAGCTGTAACAGCCGGCTTGCCAAACCTCGCCAAACATCTGGAAAACATCAATAAGTTTGGCGTGAAATCCGTGGTTGCCATCAATAGATTCCACAGCGATACCGAAGAAGAGCTCAAGATCGTGGAAGACTTTGTCAAGAAATGCGGTTTTGAAGTGAGCACCGTGGAGTATTTCACCAAAGGCAGTGAAGGCGGCCTGGACCTCGCTGAAAAGATTGTAAAATTGGTGGAAAATGATATCTGCCGATCTCGCGGACTCTACGATTGGAATTCTTCTGTGGAAGACAAAATCTTTAAAGTTGCCTCCGAAATATATGGCGCCGTGGCGGGTGACTACACCCTCGAGGCCAAAGCCGACCTTAGGCACATCAAGAAACACGGCTTTGATAAACTGCCGATCTGTATCGCCAAAACCCAAAAATCTTTGTCCGACAACCCCGATCTCATCGGCCGGCCCAAGGACTTCCTGGTCACCGTGCGGAAAATCGTGGTTGCCAGTGGTGCGGGATTCTTAATTCCCATCACGGGAGAAATTATGCGCATGCCCGGTCTGCCCAGAAATCCCAGTGCCAATAATATCGATGTGGGACACGATGGCAATATCACAGGTCTTGCCTGATCCAGAAATGATTTCAGAGATGCAGAGCTAAAACGGCTGCCAAGCCCATAGCTCTTGCATCTGCTTTGGACTTGCAATTAAGATGGCTTCGACTCGAGATGACACGAATTTTCAAGTCACCTCGAGTTCAAGGCATGTTGAAAGCACGTCCAATAGTCAAGCATGCGGG
>CAXZAB010000073.1:0-10031 GCA_964293715.1 uncultured bacterium
GAAACCCGAAGCAAACAAACGGGCATAAAAATGCTTCCAAACGTTTTTTTTCTTGACAGGATTTGCAGGTTCTTAGGCTGTTTCCAAGAACTATCAGGGAGCAAACAACAATGAAGAAGTCAAAATCGGTCAAACTGGAACGCTGGATGCGTTATGTGTTCGTCATCCTTTCGGCACTGGCGGTAATTTACAATCTGTTTACGCGCCAATGGGAAGTATTATTCTCGGCCATACTCACCCTCATCCTCTTTATGGTGCCTGCGTTTTTTGTGAAGCGCACCAAGATCAAAGTTCCGGCCGTAATTCAGATTGTGATCCTGCTCTTCATCTTTGCTTCCATGTACTTGGGCGAAATCCATCACTTCTTTTACCGTTTCCCCTGGTGGGACACCATGTTGCATGCAAACTCCGCCATCATTTTGGCCTACATCGGCTTCATTTTGATCTATACCTTGAACAAGGATAAGAGTATGCACGTGCACCTGAGTCCTCTTTTTATGGCTTTATTCAGTTTTTGCTTTGCTATGACTATAGGCTGTATCTGGGAAATCTTTGAGTTTGGAGTGGATGCCATCCTGGGTGCAAACATGCAAAAGGCCAGAAATCTGGAAGAGATCTATGGCGTCTTTGATACCCGCTTGGGCGTGTTGGATACCATGCGAGATCTCATTGTGGACGCTATCGGCGCGCTGATCGTGTCTGTAGCCGGCTACTTTCATATGACCCGCCGCAAGGATGGAGATGCTGCCTTTTGGATGTTTCACAAGAAGTTTGTGGAGGAAAATCCGGAGCTTTTCGAGAACTGAGGTTTTTAGGAGAGTTTGGGGCAGGACCGGCTTGCTGGATTTGATGCGTCTCGCGTCAAACAAGGCTGAAGGCCTTGAGAGAATTGTTGATAAGCCCTGAAAAAAGGTGAGTAGGTTTGAGAAAAGGGAGCACCTTCCGTGCTCTGCAGACGAGACGTCTGCAATCCAGCAGTCCCCCCGTAGAACCTCTGGCCAATATCTTCTTTCCCAACCACTATCCTCTGTATCCGTG
Source organism: uncultured bacterium (assembly GCA_964293715.1). GTDB lineage: Bacteria > Cloacimonadota > Cloacimonadia > Cloacimonadales > Cloacimonadaceae > UBA5456. Next base: position 1,039 of record CAXZAB010000073.1, read on the forward strand.
TCAATCCGTGATATCCGCACAATCCGTGTGACTATTTCTTCACAGATTCTCAAAGACACTCCTACAGCCCACTAAAGTCACCGCGACATCCGGCCGAAGCCAGCGATACGGCAACCATCCCTAATCTCAATTTGCTTTTTACCCCTTTCCCCTATATCATATCTATTAGATAGACGTTTAAGGAGAAATAATGCAATTACAGATAGGAATAGATGGAATGCACTGCGCGTCTTGCAGTGCCAACGTGGAAAAAAGCGTTTCTGCGCTGCCCGGCGTGACCAGTGCGCACGTGAACTTGGCCCTGGAAGAAGCCATGGTGGAATTTGATGAAGGCGTGCTGGATAAGAAAGAGATTTTCAATAGTATTAACGCCCTGGGCTTTAAGGTGCGGGAAACCCTGCATCTGGGCGAAGATGAACAGATCGCGAAAATGTATATTGCCCGCAAACGCATGACTTTCAGCTGGATTATCACCGGCATCGTTATGGCTTTGATGATCCCGCATATGTTTTTCGGGGCACAGATATTTGGTCATCAAATCGATGCCTGGCTGATGTTTACCCTCTCTTTGATAGCTATGGTATTTCCCGCCCGCGAGGTCTATACTTCGGCCTGGAGTTCGCTTATCACCCGCGCGGCCAATATGGAAGTCTTGATCGCCATGGGCACCATCGCCTCGATGCTGGTAACCCCGCTATCGTTAGTAGTGAAGGATATCTCCGCCCATGAATTTGCCGGCATCGCCGCTATGATCATCTCCTTCTATCTCACCGGCCGCTATCTGGAAAGTAAAGCCCGCGGCAAAGCGAGCGAGGCCTTACGCAAACTGGTCTCTTTGGGCGCCAAAACCGTCTTGATACTGGTGGACGGTGAAGAAGTGGAGATGCCCATTCATAAGATCAAAAGCGGTGATATCTTCATCGTGAAACCGGGTGCAAAAGTGCCCACCGATGGCATTATCGTAAGCGGTACCAGCTCTTTGGACGAATCCATCGCCACCGGAGAATCCCTGCCGGTGACCCGCAGTGAAGGCGATTCCGTTTTGGGCGCCACCATCAATCTGGAAGGCTATTTTCAGGCCAAAGCCACCAAAGTGGGCAGCGAAACCTTTTTGGCACAGGTGATTAAGATGGTGAGTGATGCCCAGCATTCCAAAGTGCCCATCCAACTGCTGGCAGACAAAGTCACTGCGATCTTTGTGCCCGTAATCATAGTGCTGGCCTTCGTAGTATTCTTCTCGTGGCTGATCTTCCCCAGTTTTATGGCTACCGTGGCAGCTTTTATCACTACTTTCATCCCGCTTTCACTACCTGCGTCCGGACTTGCGGCAGCCTTGATGGCCACGATCGCCACTTTGGTGATAGCCTGTCCCTGCGCGCTGGGACTGGCCACGCCCACCGCTCTGATGGTAGGCTCCGGAATTGGCGCCATAAACGGCATCCTGATCCGCAGCGGAGAAGCTCTGCAGCGGATGAAAGACGTGGATACCATACTTTTCGATAAAACCGGAACTCTCACCCATGGCAAGCCAGAACTCATCAGGATCCAGAGCCTGCAAGGCAGTGATACAGATAATCTCAGCCTGGCACACAGCCTGGAATCCCTGAGCGAACATCCCCTGGCTCTGGCGATCAAGAACGCAGCCCAGACCCGAGGCATAGAAGCCTTGCCTACCCAGGATTTCCTGGCCAGTGCAGGACGAGGCATCAGCGCAACAATCGACGGCAAAAAGTATATGATGGGCAGTCTGAATTGGATGAGCGAGCAAGGACTCAGCATCCCGGATCTGCCTACAGATCAGGATCTGGCGTATGCCGGCAAGATCTATCTGGCTGATGAAGCTGGAGTATTGGCTGCGTTTTATGTGGCAGATACCATCAAGGAAGAAGCCGCCGAAATAGTGAAAAACCTGCTCAAACAAGGACTAAAGCTCATTATGATGAGCGGCGATAATCAGGAAACCGCAGAGGCAATCGCCAAAAGCTGCGGCATTTCCGAGGTGATGGCAAGTGTGCTTCCCGCCGATAAAGCCCAAAAGGTCAAAGACTTACAGGCACAAGGACGGGTAGTGGCTATGATTGGAGACGGGATTAACGATGCCCCCGCTCTCAAACAGGCAGATGTCGGCATCGCCATGGGCATGGGCACGGATATCGCCATCGAAACCGCTGATATCACCCTCCTGAGGGGAGACTTGAGGCTCATTCCATTGGCAATCAGACTCTCGAAACAGACCTTTGCCAAGATTCGGCAAAACCTGTTTTGGGCGTTCTTTTACAACCTCGTCGCCATCCCTCTGGCAGCCTTTGGAGTGCTGCATCCTGTGATTGCCGAAATGGCAATGGCGCTGAGCTCCGTTACCGTGGTGACCAATGCCAACCTGCTGAGGCGCAAGTTTTAACATAGTCGACAAAGCCAAAGCACAAAAGGAGAAGGGCGTGATCACTCACGCCCTTTTCTGATATTTATGCTTTAGTTTATTTACAAGAGGCCATCGCGTTTCAGCAAGGCATCGGGATCCAGAGCACGTCCTCTAAAGGCTTCAAAGAGCTCCTTAGGATGGAAGGCATTGCCTCTGGAGAGGATATATCTGCGGAAGCTCTGAGCAGTTTCCTGATCGAAAATTCCGTTTTCCATAAACATACTCCAGGCATCGGCATCCAGGGCTTCTGCCCATTTGTAAGAGTAGTATCCTGCCGCATACCCTCCGGCAAAGATGTGTGCAAAGGCGCAGGACATATTGGTATCCGGCACAGGCGGCAAGAGCATAAAGCGTTCGTTGGATTCTCTTTCAAAGGCTGCCACGTCCTCGATTTCGGCGGGATCGGCGAGATGCCAGTCAAAATCCAGATTGCCGTAGCGCAATTGGCCGATATTAGCGGTAGCAGCATTGAAGTTTCTGGCTGCGATCACTTTGTCCAAGAGCTCTTTGGGAAGAGGCTCGCCGGTTTCATAATGCCGGGCAAAGAGATTGAGCGCCTCTTCTTCCAGGAGCCAATTCTCCATGATCTGGCTGGGCAATTCCACAAAGTCCCAGAGCACGGAAGTGCCTGATAAGGCATGATAATAGCCATCTGCCAAGAGGGAATGCAGGGCGTGACCGAATTCGTGGAACACGGTCCGGGCTTCATCCATGCGCAAGAGCGAGGGGGTTTTATCGGTGGAGGGAGTGAGGCTGCCCACTATCATCACCTGCGGTCTGCGCATGCCATCGGCATACATGCCCTGGCCGTGCAGAGAGGATTTCCAGGCGCCGCCGCGTTTGGTATCGCGGGGGAAAAGGTCGATATAAAGCAGGCCCAGGTAACTGCCATTGTCATCAAAGGCTTCCCAGGTGGTCACATCTTCATGATACACAGGCACATCATATACCTGTTTCATAGTAACGCCATAGATCTTATTGACTACCGTAAAGAGGCCGTCGATCACGTTTTCCACTTTGAACCAGGGTCTGAGCTCTTCAGGATCGAAGGCAAACAGCTTTTCTTTGAGTTTATTGCTGTAATAACCCCAGTCCCAGCTTTGCAGTGTCTCTATGCCATCCAGCTCTTTAGCCAGTTTGGCCACTGCATCGCGTTCGGCTTCGGCTGCGGGATAGGCAACTTCATAGATGCGGTCCAAAAAGTCACGGGCGGTCTTTACAGAGCCGGCCATGCGATCTTCCAGAACATAATCCGCGTGATTGTCATAGCCCAAAAGCAGGGCACGTTCTTTTCTGAGTTCCAGGGTGCGTTTGATCAAATCCTGATTGTCCCATTCGTCTTTAAAAGCGCGGGAGGAATAAGCGGTAGAGACCTTTTTGCGGGTCTCGCGGTTTTTGCAATAGGTGAGCAGAGGAGTTACACTGGAGGGCTGCAGGCTGAAGCTCCAGCCACTTTCTTTGCCCTTCTTTTTGGCCATAAATGCTGCCGCTTCCAGGGCTCCTTCCGGGATGCCTTCCACTTCTTTGGGATCTGTGATATGCAGTTCAAAGGCGTTTGTGGCGTTCAGCACATTGTCGCTAAAGCGGGGAGCCAGCTGCGCGCTCTCCATGGCGATTTCGGTAAAGCGTTTCTTGTCTTCATCTTTCAGCATGGCGCCACCGCGGATGAAGCTTTTATATTTGCGTTCGATCAGGCGATAGCGTTCGGCCTTTTTGAGGGCTGCTTTATCGCTGAAATCTTTGGGGACTTTAGGTTTGGGCTGATCTTTCACTTCGGCATCATACACCGCTTTCACCCGCTCAAAAATCTTGGGATCGGTGGCAATGCTGGAGCCAAATTCTGCCAACATCGGAGAGATTTTCTGAGCCAAGGCCTTAAATTCGGCATCGGAATGGGCGCTTAAGAGGTTAAAGTACACCGTGGTGGCATAATCCAATTCCACGGCGCCGTTATCCAGCGGCAGAATGGTATTTTCGAAATTGGGAGCCTCGGAGTTCTTTTTGAGTTCCTCGATCTCTGCTTTCGCAATCTTCAGCCCTTCTTCAACGGCTGGCATGAAGTGTTCCAGTTTGATTTCATCAAAGGGAATTGCCTTCAGGCGATGGGTGTGTTCCTTACGTAATAAGGGATTGTTTTGCATTTCCTCTCCTTTATGCTATCTAATATTAGTTTGCAGACAAGATAAATCAGAACAGCTCTTTAGTCAATAATTATCCTGAGACAGGCTGTGCAGATTGGCTATTTTGCCTCAGTTTTGACCAATTCTGCCAAAATAGCCCGGGCATGGGTTTTGGCACCTTCGCCCTGCTCGGCTACGGGTCCTACACAAGCCGGACAGCCTGCCTCACAGGCGCAGTGATCAATCTGCTCCAGTGCGGCTTTAAAGACCTGGTCCTGAACCTCATAGAGCTTTTTACACAGGCCTATGCCGCCGGGGACTATGTCATAAAGAGCAATCACCGGATCCCCAGTGGCGAGCTGTGATTCCGGCTCAAAATACTGCCCCAGATCCTTAGAGTCGCACATCACAAAGAAGCCGGCCAGATTGCTGAGCAGATAGGCCAGGCCTGAAAGCCCGCTTTGGATGCGCACCTGCTGTTCGGCCAGATGGTGACAGCGGGGACAAAGCGTGATGAGGTTTTCCGGCTGATTGGCCTCTTGGCCGGAGTCAAATTTCCTGAAAGGAATGCGGTGATGCACATCCCAAGCCTGGCCTTCTTCTTCGCGGGCCTGGCAATTGATACAGCGGTAACCATCCCGCCTGCGGATCTGTTCTGTAATGCGCTGCCAATCTTTGCCATAATCATTCGCATCGCTGTTCCACAGACCTTGTTGGCGCACCTTTTCGATCATAGGATGTGAAAAAGAGATCCACCAGGCCATGGTATCCAGTTCCTGTACAGGTAGATCCAGCTCCTGAACACCCAAAACCTCCATACTGCCAAACTTAATCTTCTTGAATCCGGTCACCTGAGACTGCACCAAGACTCTGCCAAAATGCTTTTTGCCCCAGGGATATTCATGGATGCGCACGAGTTTGGTGAGCAGCAGATCAGTCTCCCGCATAGCCCTGGTATAATAATCCGTCTGGATTTCCGCCAGCCGCACCAGCTTTTCTTCAAGATCGAGTTTCTTCACGATCCAGGTCTCCCCCAAATGCAGATAAATGGCATGGGGGTGGGTCATCCACAGAGCGCTTTCCCCATCCACATAACCGATGCATTCACCATCTGCCAGGATGGGAAATTGACTGGAGATATTGCGCAGAGAGACCTCTGCTGCGGGATAATCACCCACAATACCCAGATATTTACTGCCCACCTTGCGAATGCGCCCTTCATCCAGCAAGATCTGCAGATAGCCGGAGAGTTCTATAAAGCTCATGGTGCCAAAGTCTTCCCCTTCTTTGAGCGAGAGCTCGCTGATGGCGCAAAGGAGTTCTTTGAGCAGAATCTCGGTATTATTGGGATCGATCAAAGCTTGCTCGGGATTGTTTCCCCAGAGATATTCAGGATGCTGGCAGATGTACTGATCCAGGGGATTACTCCCCGCCACGAGTATGGACAAAGCTGTATTGGCCTTGCGTCCGGCCCTTCCGGCCTCTTGACGCACAGAAGATATGCTGCCGGGATAGGAATTGATGAGCGCCACATCCAAGCCGCCGATATCGATGCCCAATTCCAGGGCATTGGTACTGATGATCAGCTTTAGCGCACCTTCGCGCAGTTTCTTTTCGATCCCGCGCCGGTCAGAGGCCAGATAACCGCTGCGATAGGAAGCGATCTTGTCCCGGAATTGATTCGGCATATGCAAAAGCAGCATTTCCACGCTGCGCCGCGAACCGCTAAAGAGGATGCTCTGCAGAGGATAATGGAGCAGCATTCTGGCCAGAGCGCCGCTTTCTGCGCTGCTGCTGCGTCTGATCCCTAAATGCTTGTTTTCCAGGGGCGGATTGATGATGAGATTGATCCTGGTGCCCATCGGCGAGCCATCCTGATCGATGAGGATGACCTCTTCGCCAATCAGCTCCCGGGCCAGCTCTTGAGCATTGGCCAGGGTGGCTGAGGTGCAGATGAAAACGGGTTTCTGCTGATAAAGCCGGCAAATACGCTTGAGCCTGCGGATCACATTGGCAAAATGCGAGCCAAAAACCCCGCGGTAATAGTGAACTTCATCGATCACCACATATTGCAGACGGGCAAAAAATGAAGCCCAGAGGGTGTGATTGGGGAGTATACCCAGATGCAGCATATCGGGATTGCTGAACACGATATTGGCCTGCCTGCGGATGCGGCTGCGATCCTGAGCAGGGGTATCGCCATCATAGATAGCATTATAGATCTTTTCTCCGCTTTGGGCGCTCAGCCGTGCGCAGAGCTCAGTCATTTTCTGAGTCTGATCCTGAGCCAAAGCCTTGGTGGGATAAAGGAGCAAGGCCCGGGCTTTGTTATCCCGGCTGAGGGCATTCAAGATGGGCAATTGATAGCAAAGGCTCTTGCCGCTGGCCACGCCGCTGCTGATCACCACGCTTTGCCTTTGCAAGATGTGTCTGATGGCCTCTGCCTGATGTGAATAGAGGCGGTCAATGCCCTGATCTTGCAGCACTTGAACCAGAAGCGGGCTGAGCAGAACAGGATAATCCGCATACACGGGCTCTCTTGCCTCCTGGATATGGGTGGAAACGATGGTCTCGCGATGTCTTTTATCGCTCTGCAGACGCTCTACAAAATCATTTATAGCTTGCATTTAGGGTAGGATTATCTGCCGATAAGTATGCTGTTTGCCATCCTGCTTCAGCCTCAGGATGTAGATGCCGGGAATCAAGCTGAGCTCTGCAGAATTAAAGTCCTTGATGCTCTCGTAGGAGGCAATCCTCTGCCCCTTCAGGTTATAGAGCTTCAGATCAAAATAGGCCTGGCTCTTCAGTGAAAAATCCCCGTGAGCCGGATTCGGATAGGGTCTGAAAGCCGGTGGCGTTTGATCCTGAACGTCCAGATGTCCTCCGATCCCATGCACTTTGATGTCATCGATAAACAAGGCAAAAGCATCCAAAGACACAGCATTTAAGGCCAGATAGACGTCCTGATTGGCATAGGCGCCAAGGTCATATTCGTAGTCCGTCCAGCTGGCGGGAAGGCTGAGCCAGTTCTCCGCATGCAGCAAACTGAAGGATTCAGGCGCGTTATCGGTAACAGAGATCAAAACCCGCAAACGCTCCAAGCCATAAGCCGTGGTGAAGCTGCGAGCGGTAAATTCCAGAGTGGCAGAATTCCCCAGATGCAAACCCGGAAAGATCAGCCAATCGTTATTGGGCGGATTCACAGCGCTGGCAGACATCAGCAGTTTTGCCCCCGTGGGCACGGAGATATTCGTAAGCGGAGGAGTGGTCTGCGAGGGGGCAAAGACCAGCCAGCCCATTCTGCTGCCCTCAGAGGGGAAATCCAAATTCTCCCAGCCCCAGGTGAGCGAACCATCCAGATCCAGATTCTGAAAGCCTGGAATCTGCTGCGAAAAAGAGGCACAGTGCTCAAAGCTCTCAAATAAAATGATTTCCGAACCATCCTCCGGCACTGTAATGCTGATAAAATTGGAGTGAGGAGAGAGCAAACCGCCCGGATAGCGGGCTTGCACGCTGTATCGATAGGTCTGCCCTGCATTTATGTTCATGTCGTTATAGGCCGAGGAAGTGGTTTCAGAGATGATCTGGCTATCCCTGTGCAGCAGATAGAGCTCGGGACTGCCTTCCAAAGGCGCTTCCCAAAACAGCCGGATAGCTTGATCTGCATAATAGGCATAGAGATTGCGGGGAGCATCGTTGTGTGCTGTACCGCCAAAATGCAGCCTCAGATTGGCCAGATAATGCTTGGGATTCATGGTGTCAGGCGGGTTTTCCGGATCGGGATTGATGCTCATACTCTGATAGTTCAGCGCGCGGATACCGGCAGTTTCCCAGCAGAAGAAATCATCGCTGGAAGAGCCACTACCTTCAGAATTCTCATCCACAGCCAGGATCAGATTGCTCACGCCATCATAGAGAAAGCCTTGCTGCAAGGGAATGGTGAGCCAGCCGCTACCAGGCAGGGAATTGTCAAAATAATTTTGAGACAAGCTGCCATTGAAGACCATACTCAGCTCGTGAGCCGGAACCCAAGCCTGCATTGTGCCAAGCTCACTATGTCCCAGATAGATCTTCCAATCTTTATTGCCCGCAAAAAAGAGATTGCTCTGCACATGGTATTGAAAGCCCAGATGCGTGATCTCGCCAGCCATACCGATCTCCGAGGCATAAAAAAGCTGCTGGGTATAGCTGAAGCGAGCCAGGGGTTCTATCGGCAACCCTTGGTGTAAAACATTGCCAGCGCCGATGCTTACCATCTGCGCATTCAAAACGCATAAAGACATGAAAAGCAAGGCAAGGACCAGGCGGCGAATCATGGTTTCACCGCTTTCTGACCGGCTTTTTGCAGATTCATGGGTTCCTCCGCGACATTATTCTTTTATGGTTATTTTCCAATATCTACAGTACGGCTAAGAGGATTGAATCTGTCAAGCAAAAAAATGAGAACATCA
>CAXZAB010000074.1:0-9992 GCA_964293715.1 uncultured bacterium
GCCCAGGCTTTTACTACGCTCGCTACAGAGTGGGACAGCTATCCAGCGGACTATTCTGACAACTTTGGCTTTCACATTTTTTCCCGCCGCGATCTCCGCGACATCAGCTTTGTGCCAGGCTATCAGGATCTGAATGTGGGTTATGTAACCAGCCACACAGTCTCCGGTCTGCAGCCTGATACAGATTATTTTTACCGCTTGCGGGCAGTGAATTCCCAAGGCAGCAGTGAAGATTCAAATGCCATCGAAGTTTTTACCCAAAGCATCTCTGCTCCCACGGTACCATCCGGCTACATCGAAGCATCTGTAGCCCGTACCTCCATTACTTTGGAATGGACCCCGGGCAATGGCGCCAAACGTGTTGTAGTGATGAATACCACCAACTATTTTCCCGTACCGGCAGATGGCACAGATCCTGTCGCCAATCCTGCCTATAATGGAATTGGACGGCAGGTCGTGTACAACGACGCCACCCAGATCATCGATGATTCGCCTTACAATGGGGTGCTTGTAGAGAATCTTGAACCGGGCACCACCTACCATTTTAGGATATTTGAGTATAATGGCTGGGGCAACCGGACTATGTATTTGGGTGCCAATGCCACTGGCAACCCTGCCTCATTTATCACACTGGACAATCCTTATACAGGCTATTACACCGATATCAGCGGCTTTGGGATGAATCTGAAAAGTGATCTGCACGAGCTGCTCCAAACTACTCACACCACCGAGTACAGCTATGATGCGGTCTGGACCCAATTGTACTATACCGATGAAGACCCTGCCAACTCCAATAACGTCATTCAAATCTATACTGGCTGGAGCGTTCCCAAAAGCAGTAGCGGTGGAGGAATAACCCAGTGGAACCGCGAACACACCTGGAGCAAGTCTCATGGAGATTTTGGCGAGAGAAGACCCGCCGGCACAGACCTTCATCATATGCGCCCTTGCGATTCCACGGTGAATTCCGCCAAAGGCAACAAAGATTTTGATGAGGGTGGGAGTTTATATACAGATGCCTCTCCCTATCCTGGATATTCCGGGAATACCGGCAACTATACCTCAACCTATAGCTGGGAGCCCAGAGACGCAGAAAAAGGCGATATCGCCCGTATGATCATGTATATGGCCCTGCGCTATGAAGGCACGGATACCACCTATGATCTGGAACTGGTGGATTACGTGAATAGCTCTCCCAATAATGAACCGTATTATGGCAAACTTTCCACCCTGCTTGCCTGGCATGAAGAAGATCCGCCAGATTCCTGGGAAACCCGCCGCAACCAGCGCATCTGGGAACGTCAAGGAAACCGTAACCCCTTCATAGATCATCCCGAATTTGCGTATATGCTGTGGACGCCATATCCTTTAACTGCCACAAATATCAGCACAGACAGCTTTATCGCGACTTGGTCCGAACCCATCACTGGAGAGTCCTACTGGCTACAGGTGGCTACAGACAGTCTCTTCACCAGCCCCGTAAGCGGATATTCTTCTTATAATGCCGGCACCGCCACTGCCAAAGCCATAAGTGGTCTATCCGATGGCACCACCTACTATTTCAGACTGCGCACAAATTTTGGCAGTAACTACTCCATCTATTCACCGTTCTTCAGGGTCACCACCGATATGAATACACCAGAGCCCGTGCCCACCACCCTTACCATCTTTGTAGTCGATGGACAGGTGCAGCTGGATATCACCCCCGTCGCCACCGCCTTGGGCTACAAAATCTACGCCAGTGATAATCCTTTTGCAGGCTTTACCGATGTCAGCGCAGAAGGTGATTTTATCGGTTTGGAATGGACCTCAGCAGTAGCCGATCTGCCCAGACGCTTTTACAAGGCCTACGCGGTATGGGAATAGCGATGCTCCAGCCGCTTTGGTAGCCATTCAAGCTCTTTAACGCTGTTCAAAGACATTGTTGAAGCTATGCGGCCCCAGTGCCGCGCCTGTGCCTTGGTCGTGCTTTTAATGCGCTTTTAACTCGAGTTGACGCGAAATCTCAAGTCAGCTCGAGTCGAAAGTTCGTTAATCCCAAGCTAAAGGCTCAAGCTGGGATGCAAGAAGAAAGGGGTGCCAATACGTAAAATGAGCCCTGTCCGTGGCTATTTCAGACAGGCAACTTTTCACATTGACAGCCAAAGCCCATTCAATACTTTTGTTATTTAGGCTATGTGCCGTAAAACTCTGATCATTTTTATATTTTGGAAGAGCTATTTATATAGGCCTAATAGATTTATGCACATAAAACGATACTGTTTTAGGGGATAGATCCCGATATGCTTGAAGCACTGAAACGGCAGGCGGAAAACAGGGTTTATGATGAAACGCTTTTAATGGAATTGAACTCGGAACAAATCGACTTCCCAGTAGCTTCCGAGCTCTTCGCTAAGCAAGGTAAAAGCATTGATATGCATAAACTTATAAACTTGGGAACTCTGCAAATGGTTGGTGGAAGGACAGTGCCAAGTATTGGTGGGATCTTGCTTTTTGGTGTCAACAAAGAAGATATCCTGCCAGATGCCAAGATCAAGTGTGCCCGGTTCAAAGGAAAGACCAGTTCAGAATTTTTGGATGTTTTCGAAACCAAGGCAGGTTTGGTTCAAGCTGTTGATGAAACGATAGCATTTATTCGCAGGCATACAACGCAAGGACTTCAGATCGGTGCAACCACTCATGAAGTGATTCCGGAGTATCCCATGCTCGCAGTTTGAGAGGCGATAATTAATGCAATTGTACATTCAGATTATGCCATCAAAGGCATGACCATCAGGGTAGCAATCTACGATGACAGGATAGAGATAAACAATCCCGGTATGCTTCCTTTTGGGCTGAGCATGGAGCATATATTTTCGGGTATCTCCAAACTGAGAAACAGGGTGGTAGGCAGAGTGTTTCATGAATTAGGCTTGATCGAACAATGGGGGACGGGAATATCCAGGATCGTGGAAGCGTGCAGGAAAGCAAATCAGGCTGAGCCGCGGTTCGAAGAACTGGGAACCAGCTTCAGGGTAACTCTGTATTCCGGAGCTGTCTCAAAAGATTCACAGAAAAGCTGGGAGCGGATATTGGTGGAGTATTTACACGTTTATAAAGAAATTAATACAAAACAGGCAGCAGAACTGTGGAATATCAGTGAAAGAGGAGCCAGAACCAGGATCAAAAAAATGGTGGAACACAAAATTGTAATCAGAATCGCCACCAGTCCCAATGACCCTAAAACCGTGTATGTCTTGGCAAAATCAGAGATCGAGTAGAAAAAATAATGAATAAAGGACGGCGAAAAATCGCGATAGCGTCGCGAGATACACCCGCCTTATAAAACTGATCACACCGATCCCAAAAATCATCAGACCACTGCTACCGGGTATAACCATGAATAGGTTTATACAAACCTCCTTTCCACACAAAAAAGAGCTCCGGAAAACCGGAGCTCTGGAGTTTCTTGATATTGGGGATACAAGCTACTTGATGATCAAGAGCTTGCGGGTCTGGTTAGAGGAGTTTGTGCTCAGTTTATAGAAGTAGATGCCGGTGGGGCAGACCTTGCCGCGGCTGCTTTGACCGTTCCAATTGATGTTGTTGTAGCCAGGCGTCACAGGGAAGGAGATCACTTCCTGGCCGATAACGTTATAGATAGTCACACTTCCGCCATCATTTTCCTTCACGCCCACTTCGATGGTGGTGCCACCGATGGCTTTGAAGGGATTGGGATAGGCGTTGCGCATTGTGGTTTGTCCAGGGACCAAAGCGGGCGTGTCACCCTCCATGAGGATGCTGACAGGGCCGTAGAAGTTGCTGCTGCCATAGTCCACGCTTTCCAGCCAATACCAATAGGTGTGGCCGATTTCCACTTCAGAATCTGTGATGCTGTAGGTATGGGTGGTGCTGGTATTGGTAGCACCGATCAGCACGGGTGTGATCATCAGTGCGCTTTGCGGGCTGTTGAGCTCGTTACGATATACATTATAGCCCAAAAGTCCGGTCTCGGATTGAGAAACCCAGGTGATCTTGGCTAAGTTTTGAGCGGTCTGCACTGCAGTGAAGCTACTGAGTTCTACTGGCAGGGTCTCATCATCTTCTTTCACAAGTATGAAAGGAATTACAGATGTGCCATCAAAAGATATATCTGAGAAGGAGACTGTTGCATTGGGCCCGATCACAGGAAAAATATCAGCTTCGTGCCAGGCGCCACCATAGTAAATCCATCCTCTCCAGATGCCTTCAGGGACGGGATATGTCACGTCCATGACGCCCACTGCAGGATATTCTGCATAAAATACATCGGTATCGGGATCTTCAGGATCCACTCCTGTAGGAGGAACGATACCTGCCAGAACTTCCGGATAGGTGCTTGGGTAGATAATCAAGACAGCATCTTCCGAAGTAACGGTATTGAAATAGAATACCTTGCAATCCAGCCAATCAACTCCATCATTATTGTCGAAGGGACCGTCATAATCAAGACCGGCATGATCGAATCTTCCGATCTGGGCATAGTCGATATTGTTGCCCCTATTGATACCTACCGTGGCAGCAGATCCTCCGAAACCTTGGGATCCACCAGACGCATCACCCGTGGTCCAAGCCATATCAGCATAGCTGAAGGCAACATTATTGCCGATGCCGATAAAAGGATCTGTGCCATCAGAGAAGATCAATTCGAAGGTATTGAGCTTGTCATAATGACTGCCAAAGTAGCCCACATGATCCCAGATCACGATCATACGGTTGGACTCGATCCTGTACCATACAGCCCCTGCGCCCCGGGTATCCACATCGGCAAAGAAGGGGGCAAGCATAGGATTATTCCCTGAGGGAAATCCCCAAGGGGTGTAGCTGTATAATCCTTCATCAAAGGTTACATTGCCGTTATTGTTTACCCAACAAGATGTAAAGGGTGCATCATAGAGGGTGAAGGTAAAGGGCAGTGTGAGCTGGCTGGTGTAGCCATCGTCATTAGGTTGCATAGCCAGTGTAAAAGTGTCATCCAAAGGAATTAAAAGAGGGCAATCTCTCATTGTCCCCATTGCGGGAACTGTAAGTTGTGCTTTTTCAGAGATTGAGAGGGGTTTGATTTGTTCCTGCTTCCAGGCGTCATATTCAGGCGAATTCGGTGGAAATGCATTTAATGCACCGATCGTCATCAAACTAAGGGCTATAAACAGTAAGATAAATTTAAACTGTTTCATTGTAAACTCCTTATGATTCAGTTTGTAGATAGGTTTGAGCTCCAAGGGTTGGTATAAATCCCATACCTTTGTTACTCATATCTTGTGAGGACATTGTTTTATCCTCGCATATCACATTCTATGTAAGGTAAAACAACTGGTGATTTTTTGCTTGTCACACTGTCGCTCTAACCATTATCTTTAAAACATAAGCTGCCTTGTCGCTACGGATCTCATTTAGGCAGTGGCGATGATGCATCAGGAGGAGTTCTGAATCATAAACAATTTTCAAGTCCAATACCACGCTTTATGATCAGATATTAATCAGACTTAGATATGTGTCAAGTAAAATTATTGAGTTTATTCTATAAAGCAATCCCTGTTATGCTGATTTTATCATTGCAGAGGGGATGATTTTGGCAGCAGTCCTTATCTATAGCAGCTCCAAGGCTATCCCTGCTGTTTGTGGAAGAATTTACACTCTCTTTCTAAAACTGATTACGCTCAGTCCAAAAATGAGCACGCCACTGCCGCCCAGTATGCGTAGCTCTCGCATCAATTGAGTGATGCCGCTGCCTTTGATCACTATCTCACGCAGCACTGTCATGTAATGGCTCAGGGGATTGAAAAAGCTGATCCACCGTATGGCCAGAGGCATATTCTGAATCGGAACAAAGAACCCGGAGAGCAAGATAATTATCACCATAGTAAACCAGGAGAAAAACATCGCTTGCTGCTGAGAATCTACTTTGGTGGAGATCAGGATGCCCAGGCCCAGGGTGGTGAAAAGATAGACCACCGAGAATAGCAAGAGCAGCAGATAGCTGCCTGCCAGTTCTATGCGGAAGATGATGCCCGCCAGCACGATGGCTACCTGCAATTGCACGAGGGTGATGATGAGGTAAGGGATCAGTTTGCCTGCCATCAATTCATATTTCTTCACCGGAGTTACCAAAAGTTGCTCCAGGGTGCCCAGCTCCTTTTCTTTGACCAAGCTGATGGCCGAAAGCATCATGGAAGTAACTGTAACCAGGATGGCGATGATGCCGGGGATGGTGTTCAGACTGCCCTTAAGATCAGGATTGAAGCTCATACTGCTGAGCATCTCCACCTGTGTATTCAGCCTGGGCAGGGGGGCTCTGTGCATGGTCTCCTGCATGTTTTTCCGGTGAAAATCTCCTACTACACCAGCCACCAATCCATTGGCCACCGAGGCTGTATTACCATCGATGCCATCTACTATCACCTGCAGTTGGCTCTGCCGGCCCTGCTGATAATCTGCCCCAAAATCCGGTGGGATCACTATTACCACGCTTGCCTTCCAGGCGGAGATCAATTCCTGAGGATTGGCATCGCTTGCTACCGGGACTATCCGAAAGCGGTCTCCGGTACCAAAGCTTTGGATCAAAGCCCGGCTATGGGAGCTACGATCGTAATCCAGAAAACTCAGGTTCAGGTTTTTGACCTCGTTGGTCACGGCGAAACCCATCACCAAAAGCTGCACCGCCGGCAAGGCAAAAAGCACGATCAGCATCTCCCGGCTGCGCATGATTTGCTTGAATTCCTTCTT
This sequence comes from uncultured bacterium, assembly GCA_964293715.1. Taxonomy (GTDB): domain Bacteria; phylum Cloacimonadota; class Cloacimonadia; order Cloacimonadales; family Cloacimonadaceae; genus UBA5456. The sequence continues at coordinate 6,745 of CAXZAB010000074.1, forward strand.
GATGAAGCTGCCGATGACTTTCAGCGATCTCATGTGAGCCTCAATTTGAAGCGCCGGGATGCTATCACCAACATCACCACACTCATGATCAGGAGGCTGAGGCCGGATTGATATAAGTGCCGTACGTTATTGCCCTTCAACATGATCCCGCGGATGATTTGCAGATAGTAACGGGCAGGGATGATGTAAGTAATCTTCTGCAGGATCACCGGCATGCTGGAGATGGGAAACATATATCCGGAAAGCAGCAAAGTGGGCAAAAGAGTCATCCCCAAAGCCGACATCATCGCGCCCTGCTGGGTTTTGGCCATTGTAGAAACCAGGAGTCCCAGACACAGGGAGGTGAGCACATACAGGAAGGTGAAGCCCAAAAAGACTGCAAATTCGCCCCTGAACGGCACTTGAAACAGCAGCATCCCCACTCCCAAGATCAAAAGCGCATCCATCAGTCCCAAAAAGATGTAGGGTATCACTTTGCCCAGGAGAATCTCGGAAGCGGAAACCGGTGAAACCAGAATCTGCTCCATGGTGCCCATCTCTTTTTCACGGCTGATGGAAATGCTGGTGAGCAGAGCGCAGATCATCACCAAAATCAGGGCGATGAGGCCCGGCACAAAGAAGAAAGAACTCTTCATATCGGGGTTGTAGAGGATGAGAGGATTGAGAGCGATGCCGGCGCCCGTTCTGGCAGACCAGGAATTCACAATGCCGGAGGCGTAACTCTGGACCATTTGGGCGCTATTGGGGTCAGAGGCATCTATTTTGAGCAGCACGGTTTTGAGCACCACGGTAAAGTCCTCTTGGGTAAAGCCCTTGGGGATGCTGAGCGTAGCCTGGGCCGTGCGGTTTTTAAAAAGCTCTTCCGGCTGCAGTACTCCGCTGCCTTTGGGCACCAGACGGAAGTAGTCCGTATGCACGAAGGCATCCACCAAGGCGCGTGAATTGCTGCTTAAAGCGCTGTCATCCACCACCAAAGGTACCTGCCGGATTTCCATATTCATGGCATATCCAAAGATTATGAGCTGCAAGAGCGGCATAATGAAGATGATCGCCAGAGTGCGGGAATCCCGCAAAATGTGGAACACTTCCTTCTCCGCTATCGCCTTGATTCTACTAAGATTTGGCATGTTCTTCTCCCAAAACTTTCAAAAAGAGTTCTTGCATACTGGCCGAGGAATGTGCCGCTTTGAGCTCTGCCGGATTGCCCAAAGCTACTTCCCGTCCGTCTTGCATAATGATCACGCGGTGGCAATATTCTGCTTCATCCATAAAGTGCGTGCTCACGATCACGCTTTTGCCGGCGTAAGCCAAGTCGTTGATCACTTGCCAAAATTCACGTCGCGCCTGAGGATCCACACCGCTGGTGGGTTCATCCAAAAAGACCAGGGGCGGATCGTGCACCAGGGCTGCTACCAAGCTGAGGCGCTGTTTGTAGCCCATGGGCAGATCTTCCGTGCGGCTTTTGAGGATGTCCTGCAGGCCAAATTGCTCGATTATCGGCTGGATATTCTTCATAGCCTGACGAAAGGGAACCTGATAGATGCCGGCGTAGAATTCCAGGTTTTCGATGGCCTTCAGATCCGGATACAGGGAGAACTTCTGGCTCATATAGCCGATTTTCTGCTTTACCTTCTCGCTGTTTTTGGTGATATCCAGATTGTCCACGATGATCTCTCCGCTGGTGGGCAAGACCAAACCGATGATCATCCTGATAGCGGTGGTCTTCCCGGCTCCATTCGCTCCCAAAAAACCAAAGATCTCACCTTTGGCGATATCCAGATTGATATTGTCCACGGCCCTGAACGAGCCAAAATCCTTGATTAAATTCTTGGTGTGGATCATTATCATTGCATCATCCTCAGGAAGACATCTTCCATTCCGGGCTGAATCTCCTCAAAGCCGGTCAGTCCAGGATATTCATGTTTCCAAGTATCGATCAGCTCATCAGGCAATTTATCCTTGCTGTAGAGATGAATCTCGGAGCCAAAGAGTTGCAGATCTGCTTTAGCCACTTTAGTCTGCAGATATTTATACAATTCCTGTAGATTGTCGCCTTTGAGCTTGTATAGTTTCCCCTGCCAGGCTGCGATAATCTCCTGGGGAGTGCCTTGGCCGATCACCTCGCCTTTGTGCAAAAGAGTGATCTGATCGCATTGCACGGCCTCATCCATATAGGGTGTGGAGACCACGATGCTCACGCCATCGCCCTTGAGTTCGTGCAGGATTTGCCAAAATTCCACCCGTGAGACTGGGTCTACACCAAAGGTGGGTTCATCCAGAATGATCAGCTTGGGCGTGTGAATCAGAGCGCAGGATAGCGCCAGCTTCTGTTTCATACCTCCGCTGAGATTACCCGCCAGGCGTTTGGCAAAAGGTTTGAGCCTGGAGAATTCATAGAGTTCTTCCCGGCGGGAGAGCATTTCGCTCTTTTTCACCCTGAAGAGGCGAGCAAAAAAGCGCAGATTCTGCTCCACCGAAAGATCCTGATACAAGGAAAAACGCTGCGGCATATAGCCGATGCGGGCGCGGATCTGAGCAGACTCTTTCAAAGCATCGTAGCCCAGTACCTGCACACTGCCCTCAGAATAGGGGAGCAAGGTGCACAGGCTTCTCATCAGCGTGGTTTTCCCGGCTCCGTCTGGGCCGATGATGCCATAGACCATGGCCTCAGGGATCTCAAGATTCACCTGCTGCAAGGCTGAAGTCTCGCCATAGCGCACGGTGAGGTCTTGGGCTTTTACCACGTTCATGGCAGAACCACATCCACAGGCATACCGTCTTTGAGGATGCCATTCGGATTTTCGGCTTTAAGACGGATGGCGTAAACCATCACAGTGCGGTTGTCCGGCGTAAGTACCGTCTTGGGAGTGAATTCCGCTTTGTTACTGATACGGATAATCTTGGCATCTATAGCTTCAGAATGGCCGTTTATCTTCAGCTTGAGCTGTATTCCCGGTTGAAACTGCGCCAGATACTCCTCGCCTACATAGATATTCGCCTCAAGGCTTTGAATATTGAGGATTTCGGCAAGCTGGCCCATATTGGGCAGCATCTCACCCTCGTCAAAATAAAGGTGTTCGACCCGTCCTGTGAAAGGAGTGGTGATGGTAAAGTCGTCTATCTTCTTTTGCACGCTTTTGAGCTGAGCCTGCAGAGCTGGCCGCTTGGCTTCCACCAGGCGCAGATTCTTTTGGGCAGATTCATGCTGCAATTCCGCTTTACTCTTCATGAGCTCCCCATCTTCCAGG
>CAXZAB010000075.1:0-9933 GCA_964293715.1 uncultured bacterium
AAGGACCCGAGGTCATCAGCCATATCTGGCCCGTGTCTTAGATTTGCTCCCAATTTGCCTTCGACTTGAGATCACTCAAAGATCTGAGTCATCTCGAGTCGAAGGCAAATTAAACCCAAGTCCAGGAAACAAGCAAGAGCCAAGCCTCCGTTGTTCCCCTAAAACAGAAGCATAAAAATAAATCTTGACCAAAAAGGTAAAGCTGGAAAATAATGCTCTACATCGCTTGGCATCAATGAAATGTGCAGGAACAAAACCCAAAACATCTTCAAGCGATTGCAAAACCAGAGTTTAGATTCCTATGGAATTACGATAAGCACATTTTAAAAATTAAAAAAACTGAATTAAAAACAAGGAATTAAGATGAAAAAATGTTTACTTACAACAACGCTCGTAGCTATGTTCATGATTGTTGCCGCTTTTGCCTGGGGACAAAGCATCTTTTATGAAGAGCCTTTTGACTCGGCTCAGGGATGGACCTTAGAATCGAACTGGTCGGTGTCTTCTGGTGCTCTTACATTGGGCTGGTCGCCTTCGATCACAAACTACGATTTATCGGCAACTTCTTCTGACATCATTGTTCCGGCTACTGCCGGCGATATGGTTGTCAGCATGTACCTCAATGATTTTAGCACTCAAGGAAACCCTCCTGAAACCCATGAAGTCATCGCGGTTGCGGGTGGCGTCTCTAATGTTTTATGGTCATATGCCTCCATTGGCGATTGGGGAGTATCAGGCGGACAAGATTTAACTCTGTCTCTTGCACCTTATGCCGGTCAAACCATCCAATTGAAGTTCCGTTCTCACGGAGCAACCACCTTTAATTTCAACTACTGGTATATTTATGATATCAAAGCCTACGCCAGCCTCAATAATGACCTGGCTGCGACCTCGATAACCGGTAGTTCCACTCCTTCAATCGGCATGGGACATCCTTATGCGATAACTGTGCGCAATACCGGTCTCACCACTCTGAGTGACTACACAGTGAAGCTTATGCAGACCGGTAATGTGGAGCTGGGCTCCATAGCCGGTACCTCCATTGCCCCTCAGGGAATCATCGAATATACCATTCCCTGGACTCCCACCGTGCTCGGTGAGACCCAGATTTGGGGTAAGGTCGTGTCGGCAGGTGATGAAAATCCCAACAACGACGAAACAGCTCCCCTCATTGTAAGTGTAGTGGCAGCAGGCCTGTTGGTTGCTGAGATCGGCACGGATACTACCACAAATACCGATACTGGTGCCCCTGCCCCTTATGGCACCTGGTACAAGGCCTTTCGTCAGCAGTTTCTTTACAGGGCTGACGATCTTTTTGCCGCCGGAGGAATTCCCGGGATGATCACCTCTCTTGCTTTCAACGTGCATGACCTGAGCACTTGCTCGGCCATGAATAATTTCACAATTCGCTTGAAACATACTAACCAGGCAGCTCTGAGCACTACTTTCGAAACCGGTGAATACACCACTGTGTGGCAGAGAGCTTCATTCTTGCCCAATGTTGCTTGGAATATTCATAACTTTGACGAGTTTTTCTTCTGGGACGGTACCTCCAATCTGATCGTTGAAATAGTCACAGATATGGTGACAGGAAGCTATACCCGCAATGCTTTAGTTTATTATTCTTCTACCAGTTTTGCCAGCTCTCTGCGTTATCAGAGTGACTCTTCCAATGGCAGCACCGGAACTTCAGGCAGCACCACCAGCACGCGCTCCAATATTCGCTTCTTTATGCTTCCCGATGGTGTGGGAAATGTCACCGGTACTGTGCTGGGAGCAGATGGCAACCCCTTGGCCGGTGTGCAGGTAGATATGGATATACGTCTATACTCTGCCGTGACTGATGCCCAAGGTGAATTTACTATTCATAACGCCTGGCCCGACGATTATGCCGTAACTTTCAGCCGTCATGGTTATGTGACCCAAACTGTAAACATCGTATTGGAAGGTGGTGAAACCGAGGAAATAAACGTGACCATGAATCTCATGGCTCAGGTAGATATTACCGGTTCCATCCTGGCCAGCGATACCGAAGTCGGAATTGCCGGAGCCCATATCAGTCTTGCAGGTTATGAAGACTATAGTGGTAGTTCCACGAGTAACGGCAGCTTCACTGTTCCGGCCGTATTTGCAAACCACAGTTACGATTACACGATTTCTGCTGCGGGTTATACCTCTACCACCGGAACCATTGATGTAGGCATGGAAAACTATGCTATGGGCATTATCACTTTGAACGAAATTGCCTATGCTCCGAACTCTGTGGGGGCAGAGCTGAACGCAGCTTTCAACGCGGTAAATCTCAGCTGGAATGCTCCGAATCCGAACGCTGTAGAAATCACCGAAGGCTTTGAAGCGACTACTTTCCCGCCTGCAGATTGGTCTCAGATTATCACCAATACCGGGCAAGCAAATCCTTTGGGCGTACTGCCTACCTGGTGCAGCATTGGCACTATCCACATCACCGGCAGCGGTAACGTGACGCCTACTGAAGGCGTGAGACAAGCCGGTTTGTGGTGGGATTACACTCATCAGGATGAATGGCTGACCACTCCTTCCTTCAATTGCCCGCCCGATGCACATCTTTCCTTTGATACCTATGCCACACTCGGTTCTATAAACGAAGACCATTATTACGTGAAGATCTCCAGTGATGGCGGCAATAACTGGACAGTTCTGTGGGATGCGAGCGACGGAGCAGAGGGAGAAAACCATTATGCATATCCCATTACAGTAGATCTGGCAGCCTACGCCGGAACCGAAGTCAAGCTGGCTTTCCATGCCGAGGATCCTCCTTCAAATGATGGCATGTGGCACGAATGGTTCATTGACAATATCTACATCGGCAACTTTATCAACAACGTCCGCTTCACAGGAGCAGAGCTCACCGGTGCCAAAATTCTAAGTAGCAATTCAAATGCCGGCAGTGGCAGCACTCCGGAGCGTTCTGCCCGGGCTGAAGACTTAGGCAAAAGCAGCATTGTGCGCAGTAATTTCAGCAGCCCCGCCAGCAACGCAAACCGCGTCCTGATAGGCTACAAGGTATGGCGCCTGTCTGTGGGACAAGAAAACAACGCATCCTCTTGGGTAGCTCTCACCGATGAGGCAGTTACTACTCTGAATTACGAGGATCAAGGCTGGAATACCCTCACCAACGGTAATTATAAATGGGCAGTACGAGCGATATATTTTGCTGACGTGATGTCTGCTCCCGCCTTCTCAAATCCTCTGGTGAAAGAAGTGGTAAGCGGCAACATCGTGGGCTTTGTAAGAAGATCAAACGGCCAGGGTATTGCCAGCGCTACCATTACCGCAGAAGGCGGATTCAGCACCACTGCAAACAACGCCGGTGCCTATAGCCTGAACTTACCCGCCGGAATCTACTCTGTAACCGCTACTCATGCAGCGTTTAATGCTTTCACCGCCGAGAATATCGCCGTGTCACCAAACCAAAATACCACCCTGAACTTCACCATGACACCTGTCTCAAATGAAGATGAACTGGTGCCGGTAAGCGTAACTGCTCTGAACGGCAACTATCCCAATCCTTTCAACCCTGAAACCACCATCAGCTATGACCTCAAGGAAGCTGGCAACGTACGTCTTGACGTGTATAACGTAAAAGGCCAATTGGTACGCAGCCTGGTAAATCAAGATCAGACAGCCGGGCGCTATCGCGTAGTTTTCAACGCTTGTGATGAGAAGGGGAATCCGCTTTCCAGCGGTCTCTATCTGTACCGATTCACTACCGGAAGCTATAACAGTACCCGCAAAATGATGCTAATGGAATAAATCAACCGGCAGCTTAGCTGCTGAAATAGAATACAAAACCCCGGCTTCGGCTGGGGTTTTTCTTTGCTCAAACGAATGCTGTGGATTCGCCCGAATTTGCCAGCATAAACAAGAGTGAAAGAGATGAATGCCAAGCGGTAAGGGCTTAGAATGGTGCATCTCTTCAAAGCATGTTTTAGCAGCACAGCCAGGCTCCTGCCCGTCCTCAAAGGGTATTATATAAAAAAAAGCTTGACTATAATGGCAAAGTGGAAATACATTGCAATTGATCGTTTTGTATTAGAATAAATATACAGACGATCAAGAAACTGTGGGTTGGAATTTACCCCAACCTGTGAATCTCAATACCGGGATTTGGAATGGATAAATTGTAACAGTTTGGTGTATTGAGATCTTCTCTTTTACAGTGCATAGAAGTGCGAATTACTCCGTTAAGTAGGCGGCTTTTTTCTACTGCTGCTAAGATCATAGATAAGATGTTTATAGTTTAGATAGGGCAAGGCTCAAGTCTTTTAGTCTTGCATTATGGAATTAATATCGAAATAAGGTTGGATTCTTAAATGAATTATGACAACCCTGCTGGATAGTCCAAAACTGAACAAACAAACAAGGAGTTAAAGTGAAGCAATTTTTATTTAGGGCGATGCTCATAGCAATGTTTATGATTGTTGCCACCTTTGCCTGGGGACAAAGCATTTTTTATGAAGAGCCTTTTGACACTGCCCAAGGTTGGACCTTAGATTCCAACTGGTCGGTGACGTCTGGCTATTTACAATTAAGTTGGTCACCTTCGATCACAAACTACGATTTATCGGCAACCTCTTCTGACATCATTGTTCCGGCCACTGCCGGAGATATGGTCGTCAGCATGTACCTCAATGATTTCAGCACTCAGGGAAACCCTCCCGAAACCTATGAAATCATCGCGGTTGCGGGTGGCGTCGATAATATTTTATGGTCTTATTCTTCCGTAGGCGATTGGGGAGTGTCAGGTGGACAAGATTTAACCCTGTCTCTTGCACCTTATGCCGGTCAAACCATTCAACTGAAGTTCCGTTCTCACGGAGAAACCACCTTTAACTTCAACTACTGGTACATTTATGATATCAAAGCCTACGCCAGCCTCAACACAGATCTGGCAGCAACTTCGCTGACCGGGAGCACTACTCCTGCAATTAATAGCGAACAGCCCTACGTGGTAACCGTGCGTAACACCGGCCTGACCACTGTGAGTAACTATTCGGTGAAACTTATACAGACCGGTAATGTGGAGCTGGGCTCCGCAAACGGCACCTCCATAGCTCCTCAGGGAATCATTGAATTCACCATTCACTGGACCCCCACTGTGCTTGGAGATACCGAGATCTGGGGTAAAGTGGTACTGACCGGTGATGAAAATCCCAACAACGATACGACAGACCCCCTCACTGTAAGCGTAATGGAGACAGGCCTGCTGGTGGCCGAAATCGGCACCGGCACCGCTGTCAATGGAGATACAGGTTCTCCTGCCCCTTACGGCACCTGGTACAGGGCCTTCCGTCAACAATTTCTATATAGAGCTGACGAGTTTTATGCTGCCGGCGCAGCTCCGGGGCTGATTTCTGCTCTTGCCTTCAACGTGCAGAGTCTGGGACAATGCACGGCCATGACGAACTACAGAATTCGCCTCAAGCATACAGACCAAACAGCTCTCAATACCACCTTCGAAGCAGGTGAATATACCACGGTATGGCAGAGAGATACATTCATGCCTGAGACGGATTGGAATATTCACAACTTTGATGAGCCCTTCTTTTGGAATGGCGCCTCGAATTTGATCGTCGAAATAGTTACCGATATGGTTACAGGAGCCTATGCCCGCAACGCCTTGGTTTATTATTCACCCACTGCTTTTACCAGCTCCCTGCGTTCTCAGAGCGACTCTGTCAATAGCAGCACTGCAACCACAGGCTCTACCTTGAGTGACCGCTCGAATACCCGTTTCTTCATGTTTATAGAGGGTATGGGATCGCTTTCCGGCACCGTTACGGCCTCTGGCAGCGCTTTGGCTGGTGTAGATATTAGTATCAATAACACCGTCTTTCATACCGTTACTTCCGCTACGGGTCAGTACAGCTTCCCCCATGTTCCGCAAGGGAATCAGACCCTGGTGGCCCATAAGGTAGGTTATGATGAACAGACCATCCCCTTCAACATTGTGGAAGATGAAGCTACCACAGTAGATATAGTAATGATCCCATCTGCCTCGGTAAGCGTGACCGGCCGCGTTGTTGGCAGCGATGCCCCCACAGTCGGCATAGCAGGTGCCACCATAGCTTTCAGCGGTTATCAGTCTTATGTGGCCACCACCGATGCCTTTGGCCAATTTACTGTTCCAAACGTGTATGCCAACCATAGCTATAATTATGTTATCACTGCCGATGGTTATGCGCAACTTCTCGGACAGCAGGTGGTTGGCACGACACCGGTGAACATGGGTGATGTGATAGTAAACGAAGTAGCCTATCCTGTCAGCGGAGTACTGGCCACCGAAGCCGGTGATGGCAACAGTGTAACGGTCACCTGGAATGAACCTGCAGCGGGAGAGGAAGCTTGGTTGCATTATGACACTGGTGACAGCACGAACAACATTGGCACTGGCGCTGCGGCTGATTTTGACGTAGCCATACGTTTCCCCGGCAATGCGCTGTCGGATCACATGGGCACCAGCCTCCAGGCGGTAAAAGTGTGGCCGGCCCAACCTGGCGAATTCTCCATCCGTGTGTGGACTGGCGGAACCCCCGCCGCTCCTGCAAACATGGTCGTTGATCAACCCTTTACAGCGATACCTGCTCAGTGGAACACCGTGATGCTGGATACTCCTGTAGCCATCACCGGTAATGAAGAGCTGTGGTTTGGTTATCGCTGCGTAGTTACCACAGGTCACCCGGCCGGCTGCAGTTCCGGTCCCATCGTTGATGGCTTCAGCAATATGATGTTTTTCCAGGGCGAATGGGCCACTTTGGTAGAGCTCAATCCAGATCTGGACTACAACTGGAGCATCCGAGGTTATGCCGGCTTTGGCGCTCCCGCCCGGGGCAAAAAGCTGACCCCCATCGTAGCCCCAGCCAGGGGTATCACCAAAGGCAGTCTGGCTGCAAGCGGGATCAAATCCACATATAGCCATGCTGCTGATACAGATCCCGAACGCTCTCTGATGGGTTACAAGGTCTATCGACTTTTGGATGATGATTATAATAATGAAGCTAACTGGACCACGCTGACCACGAATGCCATTACTCCTGCCGAATATGTGGACCACACCTGGGGCACTCTGCCTTTTGGCGTGTATAGATACGCCGTGAAAGCAGTGTACACAGGCAATGTGCTGTCAAGTCCGGCCCTCTCAAATATCGTTCGCATACAACCCAATGATATGTCTGCATTGACCATCAGCGGAAGTACAACCCCCTCCGTGGGAACCGCTGCTGGATATATCGTTAGGGTGAAAAATACCGGTACTGCAGCTCAAGCAGCAGGTGCCTACACCGTGAAAATGATGTCCGGGGACACCGAACTTGTCTCTGTATCCGGCCCTGCTATCGCTGTGGATCAAGAGCTTGATGTGACATTGAACTGGACCCCTGTCGAGACAGGTACTATCGAAGTCTATGGCAAAGTGGTGCTCCCGGAAGACTTGGTTCCTGCAAATGACGAAACCGGACCCATGATTGTGACCGTGATGGAAGAAGGTCTCCTGGTCGTTGGCATCGGCGACGGCGTTGCCACAAATACCACAACTGGTGCCCCTTCGCCCTATGGTACCTGGTACAGAGCTTTCCGTCAGCAGTTCCTGTTCAGAGCCGACGAATTCTACACAGCCGGAGGAATCCCCGGAATGATTTCCGGTGTTTCTTTCAATGTGCAGAATCTGAACACTTGTGTGGCCATGACGAATTATACAATTCGTATGAAAGAGACAGACCAGACGGCTCTTAGCACCACTTTTGAGGGTGGCGACTATACCACTGTGTGGCAAAGACCTTCGTTCATGCCAGAGCTCGATTGGAATATTCACGGCTTTGATATGCCTTTCTTCTGGAACGGCACCTCAAATGTGATCGTGGAAATTGTTACCGATCAGATTACAGGAAACTATAGCTACAATACTTCGGCTTATTATTCCACCACTGATTTCAATAGTTCCCTGCGTTTCCAGTCTGACTCTTCCAATGGCAGCACCGGAACCACAGGCTCTGTTTCAAATGACCGCTCTAATATCCGTTTCTTCATGATTCCTGCTGGCGGAGACCCGCTGTGTATAGTCAGCCCCGGCTCGCATGCCTTTGGTGATACGAATCTGGGTGGCAGCCGCAGCAAAAGCTTCACCATCATCAATGCCGGTGGTGGCTCTTTGGGTATTACCGATATCAGTATTGCCGGCAGTGGCACCTTTGCACTCAGCAATATTCCTGCTTTCCCTGTAGGTCTGGAAACCGCGGAAACCTTAGTGTTTACCGTTACTTACACCCCCAGTACCCTGAGTGAGGACACGGCTATAGTGACCATTACAGACGATCAGGATACCCGTCATGTGATAGGCAGCATCGGCAGTTTGCAGAGTGCGAACAGCCGCGATACTCATACTATCGATTTGAGCGGCACCGGTGTAAATGACATCACCATCGGAGACGGCACTCAAACTGCGCGCATCCCCATTGATTTCTACTGGAACAACTCCATCTTCCAAACCATTTATACAGCGGAAGATATGAGTAACTTCGTAGGTATGATCACCGGGGTGAGATTCTACAATAACTTCGTTTCCAACCTTACGGCAAAGCCCATTAAAATATGGCTGGGCAGTACTGCGGAGACCGGTTTGGAGGATGGTTGGGTTTCCTCAAACGACCTTACCCTGGTCTTTGATGGCTTTGTGGATTACCCATCCGGACAAAACATCATCTCCATAGAATTCCCACAGATGTATATGCATTTGACCGGTGAAAATCTGATCATGCTGGTAAATCGCCCCATGGATACAGGCTGGCATAGTTCCAGTGATTATTTCTATTGTCAGAGTGAAGGCGATACCAGCCGCTCCAGGAATCAATATAGTGACAGTACGACATTTGATCCTGCAGCGATGACTGGCGGCACAGCTTCAGCTCAATTCCCCAAAACCACCTTTGTTGTGATTCCAGGTGGCGTGGGGCACATCACCGGCACAGTGCTGGGCGCAGATACAAATCCTCTGCCCGGTGTGCAGGTATATGTGGATGTTCGTGCCTACACTACTGTGACCGATGCCCAAGGGCAATTCACCATTCCTAATGTATTGCCCAACGATTATGCCGTCACTTTAAGCCGTCATGGCTATGTAAGCCAGACCATAAACATCACGCTGGACGAAGATGAAACCGAAGTGATGAACGTGACCATGGACCTCATGGCTCAGGTCGCAGTTACGGGTACCATCCTGGCCAGTGATACCGGCAGTGGAATCGCCGGAGCCAATATCAACCTCGTTGGATATGAAAATTACAGTGGCAGCTCCACCGGTAACGGCAGCTTCACTATTCCCACCGTATTTGCCAATCACAGCTATGATTATACCATCTCCGCTGCAGGTTATACCTCCACCAGCGGAACTATCGATGTGGCTGCCGTAAATTACGGAATGGGGAATATCACTCTCAACGAGATTGCCTACGCTCCGAACACCGTGGAGGCAGAACTGAACGCAGCTTTCAACGCTGCCAACCTCAGCTGGAATGCTCCGGATCCAAACGCCATCGAAATCACCGAAGGCTTTGAAGCTATTGCCTTCCCACCTGCGGATTGGTCGCAGGTTATCACCAATACCGGGCCAGCCAACCCCGTAGGCGTATTGCCTACCTGGTGCAGTTTTGGTACAGTGAATATTAGCGGAACCGGCAACATCGCACCTACTGAAGGCGTGAAACAAGCCGGTCTGTGGTGGGATTATACTCACCAGGACGAATGGCTGCTCACTCCTTCTTTCAACTGTCCGCCCGATGCGCATCTTACCTTTGATAGCTATGCCACGCTCGGGTCTATAAATAATGACCATTACTACGTAAAGGTCTCCAGCGATGGAGGCAACACCTGGACAGTTTTGTGGGACGCTACCGCTCAGGC
>CAXZAB010000076.1:0-9710 GCA_964293715.1 uncultured bacterium
CAAAGCCATCAATTATATCGCCTCAGACAGCTTGAATCCCAAAACGGTGCATCTTTTGCCGGGGATTTACGAAAATACGGATCAGTATCTCTGTCCGATTCCGCTGAAATCCCATGTTAACGTAATAGGAGGCGGACCCGAAAACACTATATTCAAATTCGTGAATTGCATCCAGGGAATTCCTCACCCAGTGATAAGTTCATACAAAGTGCAGGATGTCAACATAGGTGATTTTTGCATTACATCCGATACTAATGATGAAATCAGACCTGTATTACTGAGCACACTATCTGACAATGTCACCGTCTCCAGACTAACAATTCGGGATCTTTCGGTTTCTCGTCAGGGTAGCATATTGATAAACATGACAGAAACAATAAGCTTAAACAAGATAATCGTCAAGAACATCATCGCGGTAGAAGTCGGAGGGATCCAAGCTATTCCCTGGAAGCGCGGCTCCATTACAGATTGTGAATTTAGCAATATCCGCAGCACTATCGGCAGTACAGAGACTGCTTTATTTGACTTTTGGTTTACCGAAAGCCTCAAGCTCCAAAACTGCATTTTCCGTGATTTCTATGGAGCAAGAGACCAGACTGTTTTTCACGTTTCCAGTTATTTTTTCCGGGCTGATGCTCCTGTCGATGTTAATATCGATAACTGTCTTTTCAGCAACCTTCAGAGCCTTGATGAATTTGCTATACACTTCATGAATGGAAATGTGGATAGATATCGGGTAACAAACTGCAGCTTCATCGATAATAGTGCTATTTATGCCGCCATCAGTGTAATGGGAGACATTGAGTTTCGCAACAATATCTTTTACAATCGGGCTTGTGACTATGAGATTATGGCAGTCGCCCACCCTCATAGTGTCCCCGAAACCAACGTTTATATGGATTATAACAACATCCGTGGTGGCGCGGATGGGATTAACCATAGTCTTGATAACACGAACCTGAATTATGGCCCAAACAATATTAGCGCTCCCCCTATGTTCTACAGTTTACATCATGACAATCCGCGCTACGCCCAGCTTGCCGAAGGTTCCCCCTGCATCAATAGTGCTACGCCGGATACCACCGGTTTGGGACTGTTGCCTTACGATCTGGCCGGCAATCATCGCGTGTGGGGTGGGCGCCTGGATATGGGCTGTTATGAATATGGCTCCAATTCATACGTTTCCGTTACAGACCTCTTGGATATCCTTCCCCCGTCCGGCTTTGTGCTGAGCACGTATCCCAATCCCTTTGCCGGGCAGGTAAATATCCGCTATAATCTGCAGAAAGCCTCTGGAGTCAAGCTGCAAATCTATAATCTAAGAGGACAATTGCTTAAAACCCTGATCAGCGACCAGCAAAGCAAGGGTGAACAGCTTGCCGTGTGGGAAGGCTATGATGATGCGGGCAGGCAGCTTGCTTCTGGCATCTATTTCCTGCGTGCGAGCATTGATGGAAAGCCACAAAGACCCCAGCGCTTAGTTTTAGCTAAATAGCAGGATTCTCTGTTTTTTAACAAAGATTTGAACAGCCACCGAAGAATGGGGGAATGCCTGAAGATAATACCTCTTGACAGGATTGTGCTAATGGTGATACTATAAGTACAAGTTAAATTATAGGAGAAATCATGTACATAGACCTCGTTACCCCCAAGGAAGAAATCGTCAGAGTCTTTACAGATACTTTGGATATAACAACTACGAAACAAATTATTGAGATGGCAGATGCTCCCGCCGGTAGAGGGGCAAACATCAGAATCATGCCTGATGCTCATGCTGGAAAAGGCTGTGTGATAGGCACTACCATGATCGTCAGAGATAAAGTGGTGCCATATTATATAGGGGTGGATATAGGTTGTGGGCTCTTAGTAAATTATCTGGGAACAGATGAAATAAACTTAGAACAATTGGATGAAGTCATAAGACGTAATGTGCCGTCTGGATTTAGAGTTAGAAAAATCCTGCATTCTCTTGCCGATCAAATTCCTGCGCGGATCTATGAAATGCAAGATATAGTAGATGTGAGAAGAGCCGAATGCTCTATTGGCACCTTAGGAGGAGGTAACCATTTTATCGAATTGAGCAAAAGAAAAAATGGCCAACACATATTATCCATTCATACCGGGAGCAGAAAGTTCGGCTTGGAAATAGCAGAATATTACCAAAAACAAGCTCAAATTTATTGCGATGATCTAGGGCTCGACATCAAGAAAGAGCATTGCTATCTGGAGGGTGACCTGATGCAAGACTATTTAAGAGATATGCGGATTGCTCAGGAGTATGCCACAATCAATCGGAAAGCTATAGCGAATTCCATTCAAAGAGGGATGAATTGGGCAGTCTTGAAAGAGTTTTCTACCGTTCATAATTATATAGACGACAATATGATCCTCAGAAAAGGGGCTATAAATGCTGATTATAATAGACAAGTTATCATACCTATGAATATGTCTTTTGGAAGCATTCTTGCAACAGGAAAAGGAAATGCGGATTGGAATTACTCCTCTGCTCATGGTGCCGGCAGGATAATGTCCCGTAATAAAGCACGAAAAGAGATTAATATGCGGGAATTTCAAGAAAGTATGCAAGGTATTTATACGACTTGCGTTAATAGGAATACTATAGATGAAGCTCCTATGGCGTATAAGAATCCTAAAAAAGTGATAGCAGAACTTGAAGACACTATAGAGGTTATAGAAACATTAAAACCCATATATAACTTTAAAGATAAAGGGAATTAAAGCTAATACGAAATAAGAAGGATAGTAGCGCTACAATCCTTTAATCAATCCAGCTTTGCAAATGCGTTCACAGCATTACGGAATGCAGACTTGTTTATAGCCCTCTTAAAAACTCCACTTCTCGCATACACAGTTACTTTGGGCTTTTCGATGGGTTTGTATTCGATACAATAAAATTGGCCAAAACCCCACAACACAGTTGGGGCTTCTTTGATCACTGCCCGTACCCAATCATCTGACTGGATGATATCGAGTAAAAAGTATCCCTTGCCTGCACAAAGCTGTTGAACGCGCCCGATAAATTCACTTTTAGTGATCTTGCTTTCTATACTGGCTTTTTTCCAGGTCTCCAGATTGTGGATTTTCACCTTGCGACGTATTGCTATGGAAGCATAAATTCCCCAAACGATAGGTGCGATAAACAGTGGAATGCTCAAAGCAAAAAACTGAACTGCTGTCATAAACTTTCTCCTTTTATGATCTGAAACTCTTTTGTACTCTTCATATCCCCACTATCTTTTGCAGGGACTATATGTCAAGCTTGTCTTGAAAGAAATCCCGCTTATCCTATGTATGAACAGATACTCATATAGGAGATAAAAATGATCGATAAATGTTTATGTAAACTCATCTCAGACGAAGATATAGCTAAGATACTGGGGCAATTGCCAGACGCTGGTACAATAGGAAAGCTGGCGGAATTCTTCAAGGTATTTGGAGATCCCTCGCGCTTGAAACTCTTGTATTTCCTGTCCCGCTCCGAACTTTGCGTAGCGGATTTGGCCAGCTTGGCCCAAATGGGGCAATCGGCAGTCTCCCATCAGCTCAAAACCTTAAGGCTCAGCCGCTTTGTCAAGACCAGAAAGGAAGGTACCGTGGTATATTACTCTCTGGAAGATATGCACATACAGAGTTTGTTTGATGTGGCCCTGGAACACATCGGGGAGGAGAAATGACTATCCGCGAATATGATGTACACAATCTGGACTGTGCCAATTGCAGTGCTAAAATCGAACAAGAAATTGCCAATCTCGCTGAAGTGAGCCAGGTGAATTTGGATTTCATCAATAAACGCCTGATCGTGCAATATAAAAATCCGGCTGAAATCGCTATAGACCGGCTGAATAAGATTGCCACAGGGATCGAACCAGGAGTGAAAATAGCAGCAGCGGGCTCTGATGTAGAAGCTAAAAAAAGTTATTACGCCTGGTTTATCTACGCCGGCCTCATTCTCTGGCTGCTGAATACGATCCTGCCTTTTGGCCAGGTTTTGACTATCACTCTGTCTTTTGTGGCATATCTTCTGGTCTCTGGCAGAGTTCTGCGCAGCGCCGTTTTGGAAGTGTTTTCCAAGCAGCTGATGGCGGAGCATTTTCTGATGAGCATTGCCAGTATAGGCGCTATGTATCTGGGTGAATACACAGAAGCAATAGCCGTGATGGCGCTTTATGAGCTGGGACAGTATCTGGAATCCAAAGCCATAGCAGGCAGCCGTAAGGCTGTGAGCTCGCTGGTCTCCTTGAAACCGGAAAAGGCGCATGTAAAAGATGCCAACGGACTCAAAGATATAAAGCTGTCGCAAGTACAGCCTTCCGACATCATCCTCGTCTATCCCGGAGAACGCATTCCCCTGGATGGGAAAATTCTCAAAGGTGAAAGCACCTTGGATACTTCCAGCGTAACGGGTGAATCCGAACCTCTATTTGTGAAACCGGGGGCTGAAATCTTTGCCGGATGTATGAACCAAAGCGGACTCTTGGAGATTGAGGTGCAAAAAAGTGAAGGCGAGAGTATGGTAGCCAGAATCTTGGGTATGATCGACAGCGCGAGTGCCCGAAAATCCAGTCAGGAACGCTTCATCACCAGATTTGCCAGAATCTACACACCGGTAGTAGTGGCTTTGGCCGTAGCAGTTTTCCTCATCCCTGTAATTATCGGGTTTCCTGCGGCTGTATGGTTCAAACGCGCCTTGGTCTTTTTGATTGTGAGCTGTCCTTGTGCCCTGGTCATCTCCATCCCGCTTACCTATTACATAGGCATAGGTCTGGCCGCCCGCAAGGGGATAATCTTCAAGGGTTCGGTGTTTCTGGATTCACTGAGGCAGGTAAAAAGCATTGTGCTGGATAAAACCGGAACTATCACAACCGGAAAGCTAAGCCTCACAGAGCTTTTACCCACCGCAGAAAGCGGTGAAGAAGAACTCAAACATGCGCTGTGGCTCTGTGAATACTCCTCAAACCATCCCTTTGCCACTGCAGTGAAATCGGCGCTGTCTTTTAACTTCAATCACGCACTGCTGGAAGATCACAAAGAATATCCTGGGAAAGGAATCAAGCTCAGTTATGATGGCAAAACCTATCTGGCAGGGAATCTGGAGTTTATCAGTTCCTATGGCATCGATGCTTATCTGGATACTTCAGCTATGAGCGCAGTGCATGTTGCTGTAGATTCCCACTATTTGGGTGCTGCCACTTTCAGCGATGAAATCAAGGACGACATGGCTGACAGTCTGGCAAAACTGCGCTCTTTCGGTGTGAATAAAGTGTACATGCTTTCCGGAGATCGCAAAGCCAAAGCAGAAATGGTGAGCAATGAACTGAAGCTGGACGGATTCAAAGCCGAACTTTTGCCTGATGAGAAGCTAAAGGCTCTGGAGGAAATAATGGCTACGGAAGAAGGCCTTGTGGCATATAGCGGAGACGGCATGAACGACGCTCCGGTCTTGGCCAGAGCCGATATCGGAATCGCGATGGGAGCCATCGGAGCCCAAGCTTCGATCGAAAGCGCAGATATCGTGCTGCTCAACGACAGAGCAGAACAGCTCGCGCAGGCCTTTGAGCTCTCCCGCCGTACAAACAGCAAAGTCTGGCAAAACATCATCCTGGCTCTGGGCATCAAAGTCATTGTTATGGTGTTGGGAGTAACGGGGATCAGCGGACTGTGGGAAGCGATTATCGCAGATGTGGGAGTCACACTTCTGGTCATCCTCAACAGCCTCAGGATGATGCGCAGCAAATAGCACAGGAATAAATCCTATACTGCTTCCTGTGCAGCGATCAGAGGCTGTTTACCTTGTTTTTGGATGACTTCACATCGTAAACAGCCTTGTCTGATGAAAAATGAAAAACGCCTGCCGAAAGAGCACACTTGACAAGAAATAGCCTTTTTGCTTTATGGAAAGGTAAATCTAATTTATTGGAGATATTATGTCTATTATCATCAGCCTTCCGGATGGAAGCAAAAAAGAGTATCCGGCCGCGGTAAGCGCGCTCAAGATCGCGGAAGATATTTCGCCCGGTCTTGCCAAAGCAGCCTTGGCCGCTGAAATAAATGGCAAATTTTGTGACATCGGCACCCTCATCGAAGAAGATGCCGAGCTTAAGATTCACACCTTCAAAACCGAAGAGGGTAAAGAGCTCTATTGGCATAGTACCGCGCATCTGATGGCGCAAGCTGTGAAACAGCTTTGGCCAGAAGTTCAGGTGACCATCGGCCCGGCTATCGAGCAAGGTTTTTACTACGATTTTGACCGGGAAGAAGCTTTTACGGATGAGGATCTGGAGCAGATCGAAGCGCGTATGAAAGAACTCAGTGCCCAGGATCTGCCCTACACCCGCAAAGAGCTCAGCAAACAGGAAGCCGTAGAAATATTTGGCAAGATGGGTGAAGATTACAAAATTGAGATCCTGGATGAGATTCCCGATACGGATATTATCAGCACCTACAGTCAGGGAGATTTTATCGATCTCTGCCGTGGACCGCATCTGCCTTCCACCGGTAAGATCAAAGCTGTGAAGCTGCTGAAAAGCTCCGGTGCCTATTGGCGCGGAGACGAAAAGAACAAGATGCTCAAACGCATCTATGGCATCAGCTTCCCTTCCAAAAAAGAGCTCAAACAGTATATGGTTTTCCTGGAAGAAGCCGCCAAACGCGATCACCGCAAGCTGGGCAAGGACCTAAACCTCTTCTCTATAAATGATGAAGTGGGCGCCGGCCTCGTGCTCTGGCATCCCAATGGAGCCATGATCCGCCATCTCATCGAAGCCTATTGGAAAGATCAGCACCTGAAAAAAGGTTACCAGCTGGTCTATACCCCGCATGTGGGACGCAGCAAGCTCTGGGAAACCAGCGGCCATCTGGGTTTTTACAAGGAAAGCATGTATGCCAAAATGGACGTGGAAGGTCAGGATTATTATATGAAGCCCATGAATTGCCCCTTCCACCTCAGCATTTATAATGCCAGTCATCACAGTTATCGCGAGCTTCCCGTCCGGCTGGCAGAGCTGGGAACCGTGTATCGCTATGAACGCAGCGGAGTTTTGCATGGGCTGATGCGGGTGCGTGGTTTTACCCAGGACGATGCTCACATCATTTGTACCCCGGAGCAGGTAAGCGATGAAGTACAGAAGCTGATTGTCTTCTCTTTGGACATGCTGAAATACTTTGGGTTCAAGGAATTCATGATCTATCTTTCCACCAGGCCCGAAGCGGCTGTGGGGGAAGATTCGGATTGGGAAATGGCTACTCAAAGTCTGAAAGATTCCTTGAACAAACTTGAGCTGGATTTTGACGTGGACGAAGGCGGAGGCGCTTTTTACGGCCCCAAGATCGATATCAAGATCAAAGACGCCATCGGGCGCGCCTGGCAATGCACTACCATCCAATTTGACTTTAATATGCCGGAGCGCTTTGATATGCAATATATTGGCGCCGATAACAGCCCGCATAGACCTATTATGATCCATCGCGCAGTTTTGGGCTCGGTAGAACGTTTCTTTGCCACTTTGCTGGAGTATCACGGCGGAAACCTGCCGCTGTGGCTGGCTCCCGTTCAGATGATGCTGATGCCTATTACCGATGCGCAATTGGACTATTGTAAGGATCTCCAGGAGAAATTCCTGGCAGAAGGTCTGCGTTGTGAGATCGATAGCCGCAGTGAAAAGATCGGTTACAAAATCCGCGAAGCTGAGCTAAAGAAAATCCCCTTTATGTGCATTATCGGTCAAAAAGAGGCAGAACAAGGCACACTCACTTTGCGCCGCCATACGAAAGGCGATCTGGGAGCGATGACTTATGAAGAAGCACTTACCGCCATCAAAGCTGACCATGAGCAGAATTGAAGATATACGCGCTGAACTATTAAAAGAGGCTTCCGCCATCACTACGGTGGCGGAAAACCTCGATCAGGTGGAGTTGGACAAAGCCTTTGCCTATCTCTCCGAGTGCAAGGGCAAGGTGGTGGTTTGCGGGATCGGTAAAGCCGGAATCATCGCCCGAAAGATATCTGCAACCCTTGCCAGCACAGGAACTTCTTCTATCTTCTTGCACGCTGCAGAAGGAAACCATGGAGATCTGGGTATGCTTGCCAAACAGGATGTGGTTTTGGCCATCTCAAATAGCGGGAACACCCACGAAATACTGGCTATCATTCCCTTTATCAAGTTTATCGGCTTGCCTTTGATCAGTCTTACCGGCAATCTGGATTCTCAATTGGCCAAAGCTTCTGACGCCGTGCTCTGCACCAAAGTGGATGCTGATCTGGAACCTCTGGGCATGGTGCCTACTGCCAGCACCACAGTGGCCCTGGCCTTGGGAGATGCCCTGGCCATTGCGCTACTCAAGGAAAAGAATTTCTCACTTACAGATTTTGCCCGTTTCCATCCCGGAGGCGCAATCGGTAAAAGACTCCTGCTCAAGGTCTGTGATCTGATGCATAGCGGCGAGGAATTGCCCCGGGTGCAGACTGATACCGCCATGAGAGACGCCATTTTGGAAATGACTTCAAAGAAACTGGGCTGCACGGTAGTCGAAGATGCCCAGGGGAAAATGCGCGGGATCATCACGGATGGCGATCTTCGCCGTCAATTGCAAGAAAAAGGCGATGCTTTATTAAGGCACATAGCCCTGGATTGCATGACCCCGGATCCCAAACATACCCGGGCCGATGAGCTGGCAGTAAGCGCTTTGAACTGTATGGAAAAATACTCCATCACTATGCTGCCTGTGGTCGATGCCCAGGGAAAAGCTGAAGGCATTTTACATATGCACGATTTGATCAGAGCGGGAGTGGTTTAGCCCTGATAAATCCCTAATAATCCTGTTCTTAGAATTTACAAAATGCAAGTAGTACCAAACCTAAGTCACTAAGCCCAATATGGTGCCATGAGCGCCACCCATAAAAATATCCTCTTGAAAGAAGGCTCTCTGCCACACTAAGCGTCTTATGTTCATTCACTTAGCTTGGCAAAGAGCCTTGTATTTCTATTGACCAATCAGGATTGGTTTCTATCAGAACTTTGGGAGTTTAATAAAACAGATCCCGCGTTCCGGTCTTCATCTGGTCTAATTTGGCTTTGACAGATTCTTTCATCTTAGCATCTTCGATGCGGCCGACTTCGAAGTTAACCAGTTCCAGACCGGCCTCGAGGGTGCGGTCGCTGGCATAATCATGCAGATATTCCGAGAAAGTCAAAAGCGCATTAGGTGTGCAAAACCTCTTCACAAACCCGGGGATGGCGAATTCCATGAAGTGTTCTCCGGTGCGTCCGGCTCTATAACAAGAGGTGCAGAAAGAGGGGATATATCCACCCTTGGTCAGTTCATAAATCACATCGTCTAAAGACCTGGTATCACCCAAAACAAATTGGGATTTCTTGCGGGACTCATCATCCTTATGAGAATAGTCGCCCACTCCGATAGAGCTGCCGGCATCGATCTGAGATACTCCATAACGCAGGACTTCATTACGGACATCCACAGGTTCGCGGGCGGTGAGGATCATGCCTGTGTAGGGCACGCTGAGCCGCAGAATGGCGACCAAGAGCTTAAAGTCTTCATCGGATACTTTATCAGGCGGAGAATCGGTAAATGATGTCCCGATTGCGGGTTCAATACGTGGGAAAGAGATGGTATGCGGGCCCACTCCGAATTTATCTTCCAGATGGATAGTGTGATACAAGAGGCCCATCACT